>CAZTHV010000501.1:1126-2022 GCA_964613165.1 uncultured Marmoricola sp. | reverse complement strand
GTCACCGGCGCCTTCCTGTCCAGCGAGGGCAACGCGTTTTCCACTCGCGCAGCCAGCCAGATCGTGCAGGAGCACTTCAACCCCGGCGAGTTCGGCGGCCCCTCGGGACCGCTGTTCGGGGTGCAGTTCAGCCAGCTGCTGTGCTCGGACCTGATCCAGCCGCCTGGACCGGCGCTGTTTCTGCTCGGCAGTGCGGGCAACATCAGTGTGGGCCCCAAGACCTCGCCGCTGGGCCTGTCGGCCGATCCAGGCGGTTTCCCGCTTTACAAGAACGGCACCGTGGTCGGTGGCATTGGCGTGGCAGCCGATCCGCTGTATTCGCTGGATCCGGTCACTGCCGATCGCGACCGTAATCTGGACGAGTTCATCGCCTGGGCCGGTACCTTCGGATACTCGCCGCCGGTGGATCGGCGCGGCGATCGCATCACCGTCGACGGCAAGGTGTTCCAGTTCACCAACACCGAATTCGAGGATCTGTCGCGCTCTCCGGCGCAGGCCCCGGCCTATTCCACGCTGGGAGCGGCAACGGGCGGGCTGATCCACGTACCGGGCTTTGCCGCACCGCAGATCCTGCAGGGTACGGCGTTCGGGTTTGCCGAATCGGGCATCCGCAGGGATGGTCATGGCGAGTACGAGGGGCTGGATGCCTTCGTGCTGGTGGGACCGGACAATGTGGAGCGCTTCCGTCCCCGTGCAGGTACCGAAACCTCCGGTGCGCTGACTGCTGTGGAAGTTCAGACCCTGCTGCAGGAAGGTCTGAAGGTGGCCAACCGTGCCCGCGCACAGATCCGCAGCCCGTTCAACTCGCAGGCGCGGGTCACGCTGTCGGTGGTGGATACCAATGGCGAGATCCTGGGCGTGGTGCGCACTCGCGATGCTCCGGTGTTCGGTACCGA
>CAZTHV010000501.1:0-1116 GCA_964613165.1 uncultured Marmoricola sp. | reverse complement strand
CTTGCAGAAAGCGCGCACTGCGGCGTTCTTCTCCAACCCCGTGGCAGCGGCAGAGCTGGCCGCATTGCCCGACACCCAGTACGCGGCCAGTGGCGGCATCGTGCGCTTTGCCGACTATGTTGCGGCTACCCGCAGTTTCTTCGGCATTCCGGATTTCCTCACCGGCAAGTTCGCCATCACCCCCCGTGCCATCGGCAACATCTCCCGTCCCTACTATCCGGACGGCATCCGTGGCACCGCCAACGGCCCCCTGAGCAAGCCTTTCGAGCAGTGGAGTCCGTTCACCGACGGCTTGCAGCTGGACCTGCTGAACAGCATCGTCGTCGGCATCCTTACCGCCTATGCGGCGGCCAACACCCAGCCCGAGCCTTCGCTGGCGCAGCTGACCGATCTGGTCAATGCGGTGGTGGGGGTGCGTGGCGTCGGCTGCACGCTCAATCCGCGCCTGCGCAACGGCATCCAGATCTTCCCGGGTGCGGCGCCGGTGTACCGGGGCAGCACACTGGTGGGTGCGCTGGGCATTTCCGGTGATGGCATCGACCAGGACGACATGATCTCGTTCCTGGGCATCGCCAACGCCAGTGCCCGGCTGAGCGGCTCCATCGGCAATGCGCCGGCAGCCATGCGGATCGACCAGACCGCGCCCGGCGGCACACGCCTGCGCTACGTGCAGTGCCCGCAGGCACCGTTCCTGAACAGCAACGAGCAGAACGTATGCGAGGGCCTGTGAGATGAACTCCGCGTCGTTGGCAAGCATTCTTGCCGGTGTGCTCTACGCCCAGACCACACCGGCGGCAGAGCCTGGCCTGGATCTGGCGGCAAGCATGCTGCCCAGCTATCTGTACGATGCCCGCGAGAGCCCCATTCCGCGCCGTCGCCCGGGCCATCCTTATCCGGAAGGTCTGCGCGAGGACCAGAACCCGGGTCATGTCGATCCGGCTCCGGTGGATCTGGTCGGCGAGTTCGTGCCGGTTCCGGATCGCTGGCGGCTGATGGAAACGCTGGGCCTGAACGACAACGTCTGGAACCCGTACGTCCAGAACACGCTCAAGGGTGACAAGCCGATCCGCCTGGGCGAGGACTGGTTCTTCAGCCTGATCGGCATCTCCGACACCA
>CAZTHV010000500.1:0-2044 GCA_964613165.1 uncultured Marmoricola sp. | reverse complement strand
TGCACCAGCACACGCCGCTGGCGTTCGGCCAAATCGTGCCAGACCACCACGTTGACCAATCCGAACTCGTCCTCGAGGGTGACGAAGATTACCCCGCTGGCGGTTTGCGGACGTTGCCGGCCGATCACCAGCCCCGCAACGCTGACCGGTCGGCCTGGCTCGACAGCGGCAAGCTCGCGTGAGCTGCGGCAGCGCTGAGCCTTGAGCTGGTGACGCAGCAGCGCCAGGGGATGAGGGCCGAGAGTCGTGCCTAGGGTCGCGTAGTCGGTGAGCAGGTCCTCACCGACCGTAGGTAGCGGCAGGCTCACGGGTGTTTCGGTGGGCGAGGCCTGCCCGGCGAACAGAGGCAACTGCGGCTCCACGCCGGTCACAGCCCAGCGCGCCCGATGACGATGTCCGGCAAGGCCTCGCAGGGCGCCGGAATCTGCCAGCCGTTCGCGGGCCCGGGCATCTAATCCGGTACGCCGGCTTAGATCCTCGACATCGACGAAGGCCCCGGCCTGGCGTGCTCTCTCGATGCGCCGTGCATCGTCCGCGCGCATGCCTTTGACCATCCGCAGCCCAAGGCGAATGGCCGGCTGTGCATGGCTGGTCGGCTCCAGGCTGCAGTCCCACTCGCTGTAACGCACGTCCACCGGACGCACTTCGATGCCGTGTCGGCGAGCGTCCTGCAGCACCTGGTCAGGGCTGTAGAAACCCATCGGCCAGCTGTTGACCAATGCACAGGCGTAGGCCGCCGGCTCATGACACTTCAACCAGCAACTGGCGTAGGTGAGCAGGGCGAAGCTGGCAGCGTGGGATTCGGGAAAACCGTAGCTACCAAACCCTTCGATCTGCCTGAAGATGCGCTCGGTGAATTCGGCTGTGTAACCTTTTTCGAGCATGCGCGAGGTCAGCCGCAGACGGTGTGGCTCCAGCCCGCCATGACGTTTCCAGGCCGCCATGCTGCGACGCAGTTCATCGGCTTCGCCCTTCGCCTGGCGCAACCACATGATGGTTGAGCACACCGAGCCGGGAGGGCTGATCGCACGCTACAAGTGGGATCAGCTCGATCCCAAGGGGCGTGTGCTGCGCAGCTCCTCGGAGCAGGGACAGTTCTGGATCTTCGACTACGACGAGGTCGCAGGCTGTACCCGCGTCACCGATGCCAGCGGACGAGAAGAGCGTTTCTTGTACGACAAGGACAAGAACCTGATCGGCCTGGTCGACGCAGCAGGTGGCGAAACCCGTTACGAGCGGGACGTCTATGGCAACCTGATCGCCCATATCGATCCAGCCGGCAGGGTTACCCGCCACCAATACGACGCGCGTGGCAACCTGCTCGCTCTAACCCAGCCTGATGGCGCACGCTACCAGCTGCGTTGGCACGAGCGCTGGCGCAAACCGGTGGCCGTCAGCGATCCATTGGGGCGCACCACCCATTATCGTTACGACGATCGCGGCAACCTGATCGCCATTACCGAGCCCAACGGCGCGGTTACCGAATACCAGTTGGACGAGCGTGGCCTGCCTACGACCATCCTCGATGCGCGTGGCGGTCGCAAGCATCTGGAGCACGATGCGCAGGGACGTCTGCTGGCCTACACCGACTGCTCCGGCAACCGCACCCAATACAGCTACGACGCCCAAGGCCGCCTGGCGAGCGTGACCGATGCTCTGGGCCACAACACCCAGTACGGCTATGCGCGCATCAACCGCCGCGACCGGCTGAACAGCATCCGCCACGCCGACGGTGCCATCGAGCGCTTCGCCTACGACCCACTGGGCCGTCTTACTGCCCACCACGATCCGCTGGGGCGGGTGACGCGCTACCAGCTGGACACCAGAGGCCGGCCGCTGCAGCGCATCGACGCCCTAGGCCACAGTCTGCGCTACGAATACGACGTGCATGGCCGTCTGATCCGTCTGCACAACGAGAACAATGCCGTTTACCGCTTCGCCTGGGATGCACTGGACCGACTGGTGGCCGAGCAGGGCTTCGACGGGCGCCGCATCGACTATCGCTACGATGCCACCGGGCAACTGCTGGAAAGTGTCGATGGCG
>CAZTHV010000499.1:1016-2048 GCA_964613165.1 uncultured Marmoricola sp. | reverse complement strand
CATCGTGGTCGCGGTCCATCGCCGCGGTCTGCGCATCCGCGACCACGTGGAGGTCCGAGTCGACCGGTCCCCGCGCGACCTGGTCCAGGAGTGGGGCGGCTCCCCGCTCGGCGTCCTCTGGCAAGGACGGGCGACGATCACCCGGCGCCTCGGCCACCAGACGCCGATCGCCGGGGTGCTCCAGGCCGGCGCGCACACCGCGCCGGGCGCAGGCCTGCCCAGCGTGGGACTCTCGGCGGCCAGCGTCGCGCAGCTGATCGGGCCCGCCTGACCCTCAGGCCGGACGGCTCAGGTCCGAACGCCGAGCGCTTCGAAGATCTCCCGCGTCGCCTTGGAGCGGTTGAGGGTGTAGAAGTGGAGACCCGGCGCCCCGGCCGCCAACAGCTCGTCACACAGCTCGGTGGCGATGGCGATGCCCTCGGCACGAACGGCCGCGGCGTTCTCGGCGTACGGCATGATCCGGTCCAGCGTCTCGGCCGGCATCTGCCGGCCGGAGAGCTCGACCATCCGGGTCATCGAGCGCAGATTCAGGATCGGCATGATCCCCGGGATGATCGGGAAGTCGATGCCGGCGTCACGGGCCCGGTCGACCAGACCGAGGTAGTCCGAGGCGCGCAGCACCATCTCGGTGACCGCGAACTCCGCGCCGGCGTCGCGCTTGGCGCGCAGCACCTCGACGTCCTGGTCCAGGCTGGCCGAGTCGCGGTGCCCCTCCGGGAAGGCGGCGACGCCGACGGCGAACTGCCGGCGGGCGTGGATCAGGTCGACCAGGTCGGCGGCGTGCTCCAGGCCGTCGTCGGTGCTCACCCACGGTGTGCCGGGCCCGGCGAGCGGGTCGCCGCGCAGCGCGAGCACGTTGGTCACCCCGGCCTTGGCGAGCGCATCGAGGATCGCCTCGATCTCGGCGGCGGTGTGCCCCACGCAGGTCAGGTGCGCCATCGGCAGCATCGTCGTCTCGGTGGCGATCCGCCCGGTGATGGCGATGGTGCGGTCACGGGTGCTGCCGCCCGCGCCATAGGTCACCGACACGAA
>CAZTHV010000499.1:0-1006 GCA_964613165.1 uncultured Marmoricola sp. | reverse complement strand
CTCGCCGTCCTTCGGCGGGAAGAACTCGAAGGAGAACGACCGCCAGCCGCGAGCCAGCAGCTCGCTGATCGACTCGCGAGGCGACACCTGCGCCGGACCGGTGGACATGGCGGTCAGGATACGGGGCTACGGTGGCCCGATGACCGCGTCCGATCATCCCTCGAACACACCGTGGAGCGCCGTGGGGTTCCGGGCCGGGATCGGGACGGCGCTGCTCGACTTCGTCGATCAGCGAGCGAGCCGGCTGAGCCCGCTCGGCGAGGACGTGACCCGGCTGCTGGACGAGGCCCGGACCAGCGTCTCCGGAGGCAAGCGACTGCGCGCGGCGTTCTGCTGGTGGGGACACCAGGCCATCGCACCGGCGGACGACGAGGCCGCGCTGATGCGGGCTTGCGCGTCCCTGGAGCTGCTGCACGCCAGCGCGCTCGTCCACGACGACTACATGGACGCCTCCGACGTACGCCGCGGGCGGCCGGCCGCCCACCGGGCCTTCGAACGGCTGCACCGGGAGCAGCGCTGGACGGCCAGCCCCCAGCAGTACGGCGCCGCAGCGGCGATCCTGCTGGGCGATCTGCTGCTCTCCTGGGCCGACGAGCTGCTGCGGACCTGCGGCCTGCCCGCGGAGCACGTGCTCTCGGCGCTGCGGTACTTCGACCTCACCCGTACCGAGGTCGTCGCCGGGCAGTTCCTCGACGTGTCCGCCCAGGCGCGGGGCACCAGCGACGTGGACGCCGCCATGACGGTGGTCCGCTACAAGACCGCGAAGTACTCCATCGAGCGGCCGCTGCACATCGGCGCGGCGCTGGCCGGCGCCTCCGGCGAGATGGTCGAGCAGCTCAGCCGGTTCGGCCTGCCCGTGGGCGAGGCGTTCCAGCTGCGCGACGATCTGCTCGGCGTCTTCGGTGACCCCGAGGTGACCGGCAAGCCGGCCGGCGATGATCTGGTCGAGGGCAAGCGCACGGTGCTGATCGCCCTCGCCCTCGACGGTCTCGACGCCGGCGCGAGG
>CAZTHV010000498.1:1595-2049 GCA_964613165.1 uncultured Marmoricola sp. | reverse complement strand
CTTTTAGATCTGCCAAATGCGTTAGCGCAGCATGCCTTTCTTCCAGGCGCCAGTTTAAAAATACTTGGTAAGAGAGTTTGCCAAACGCTGCAACGAGGAACGTTATAAGTCCAAAGTAAATGGCGTCAAAAACCGGGATGTAAATCCGCAGATATTTTACACCGAGCGCGTTGACTATTGGATAACTCAATGAATAAAGCAAAAAGATCGCAAGTGCGGCAGCAGCACCAACTTTCCAGAGTAGTCCGATCATGCAGACACACAAGATTACGGTAATGCAAATTCCAACCCACTCAGGAGGAACCGCTACCATGCGATCATCTAAAAACATCTGAGCATGGAGTGCCCACATGACATGGTAAGGTGTACCCGCATATTCAATGGGCTTATCAATTTCATTCTGCGCTAAGAACACGCGCCGCAAGAAGATATTGTCACCATTGGCCGATTCAGG
>CAZTHV010000498.1:0-1585 GCA_964613165.1 uncultured Marmoricola sp. | reverse complement strand
AAGCTTGACGAAAGTGCGGCAGGTTTGTTGAGATCTCGTAGTGGTCAATCGCTTCCTGGGGATTGCGCAAGTATAGATCGGCGATAGCTTGAATGACCCAATCACGCCACTCGCGGTTGTAAGTACAATAGCGTTGAACATCGAAGCTACAATCGTCGCCCTCTAAGACCTTCACCTGATTCTTTAGGCTCTCAGGTAATAGGGGAATTTCTTGGATTTCATAAGGCAAAAAGACCTTCGTAGTTGGCGAGACCTTTTTCAAAACATCAACAAGTGGGTCCATGCTCTCACGAGTAAAATCATGGGCTCCAGGGATCCAACTCAGGAAAATATACTTTGGTTTCGCCTCGGCAATTTTCGCTAGAAGCTGTGCATAGACATTTATTCCGGCGTCTTTCAGTACGGAAGAATCAGTAGAGGGAAATTTCTTTAAATCATCCTCTTCGAGGGAGACCACAGCCACTCGTTCGGGATGCTTAGGTGGCAGCACCGCGGAATTCAAACTATGGCGAATGAGAAGTCCTTCAATTTTCAAAGTCAAACGGTCGCGGCGGTTACCTTGGTATAAAACATAGGTGAGCGAAAAAACAAAGAACGCTGCCAAGACGGTCGGATACAAAACCTCAAGCCACCGCAAGCGATGATGAATTTGGCGAATATAATGAAACGGCTTAACCATAAATCCTGTTACAATTTCAAAGTAAATGAAGCTCCAGCACCGAGCGTCGAATTTACGCTCAGCTGTGCGTCTAAAAGGCCGGCAAAGTAATTACATAGGTAAAGCCCCAAACCGTTACCTTTAACTCGATAAACATTATCGTCTTTGACTCTGTAAAATTTCTCGAAGATGACCTTCTGATACTTAGGATCAATACCCGGCCCATCATCGGTAACACTGATACGAACATCCCGATTTCCGCTACCGACAACCTTAACCACAATCTTACCGCCCTCGGGAGTGTATTTGATTGCATTAGAAATTAGATTGAACAAGATCGGCTCCAACATAGCTTCATCACTAAACGCTTTAAAGTTGCTTGGACAATCAACTTCGATTTGTTGCTTTAAAACTTCCCTCGTTGAATCAAACTGATTGATGATGCGATCGATGAGTGGCCTTAAAAACACGATCGACTTGTTTACGGTTTTCTTGCCCTTTATGCTCATACTGGCAAACTGCTTAATGCCAGAGAGGTAATCCTTAAATTCTTCACTCGACTGCAAAAGCTTCTGATAAACATCCTTGATGGAATCTGCGCCAAATTTCAAACCTTTCCAGTTTAGAAGGATTGCCAGAAGTCGGTCATTGAGGGTTTCAAGCTCCCTAGCAAAGCGGTCCAGAAACCGCGATTGCATGCGCTCGACGCCCATTTGCGCTTCAGCCTTGGCCTCTTCCACAATCCGGTCACGAGTAATCAGACGAAGCTGCCACAAGGCGCCAGCAATGGTCGAAAATGCCGAAAAAAGCACCGTGTCAGCCAAAGGAATGTTGAGGTTAGCGAACGCAAAGAAAAGGCCATGAAGATAGAAAAACGTTGCCCACCAGCCCGCCAAAAGCACAAGCCCTAAACCAATCCCGCCATTC
>CAZTHV010000497.1:0-2049 GCA_964613165.1 uncultured Marmoricola sp. | reverse complement strand
GGTAGACGTTGTCGAGGGCGCTCATCCCGGCGATCAGCCCGTCGCGCTCGCGGTCGGCAGGCACGTACTGCACGCCGCGCGCGATCGCAGCCGAGGGTGATCCGACTGCGAGCGTCTGGCCGTGCAGCGTGGCGGTGAGCGGCAGGGCGCCTCCCGGATGCAGTCCGTACAGCTGCTCGAGCAGTCGGAACTGGAGCCCGGCCGCGATGCCGTACAGCCCGACGATCTCGCCTGCCCGGGAGGTGATGTCGTACGGCGAGGTGATCTCGATCCCCGGTCCTGCAGCCGTCGACTCCCACGAGGCGTCGAGGTCGACCTGGGGAGCGAGTGCGCGCGAGAGCTCCCTGATCTCGAGGTTCTCGACCCCGCGATCCATCACGATCGAGCCTCCCTGGAGCACGACGACACGGCGGCAGACGTCGAGGATGTCGGGAAGACGGTGCGAGACGTACACGATCGTCGTGCCGCGCTCGGAGAGGTCGCGGATGAGGCGGTGCAGCACGCGGGTCTCGTGTTCGCCGAGGGCCGCCGTCGGCTCGTCGAGCAGCAGAACCTTGAGGTCACCGCGCAGCTGGGCGCGCACGAGGTCGACGAGCTGACGCCGACCGAGCGGCAGTGCGCCGACGGGCACATCGAGGTCGAGTCCCGACGCGCCGACCGAGTCGAGGCCGGCGCGGGCACGAGCGCGCCTCTCGGCGCGTCCGTGCGTGTCGGCGGAGGTGAGGAAGAGGTTGTCGAAGACGGACAGGTTGGGTGCGAGCGCCGGCTCCTGGTGGATGACGGCGATGCCCCTCGCGGCGAGCTGCCCGGGGGAGAGCCGCTCGGGGAGCTCCTCGCCGTCGAGGCGCATGCGGCCGGAGGTCGCCGGCACGGCACCGGTCGCCACGTTCAGGAGAGTGGACTTGCCGGCTCCGTTGTGGCCCAGCAGGCCGAGGATCTCGCCGGGCGCGAGCGAGAGATCGACGTCGTCGAGCGCGATGGTGGATCCGAAGCGCACCGACAGATCGGCGAACCCGAGTCTTTCGGCCGTGGTCATGAGGCATCCTTCCGGTGGTGTGCGGCCGTCCGCCGACCGGATCGGCGGACGGCCGCGCGGGCATGACCTACTCGCTGTAGAACCCGTCCGCGTTCTCGGCCGTGACGACGTTGTACACCAGCACGATGTCATCGACATCCTTGCCTTCGGCCGCCTGCAGCAGGAGCTTGACGTTCGCCTCGGCGATCTCCCTCGCGGTGATCGCGTAGCCGAAGCGCCAGATCGTGTCGGGGATCTTGATCACGTCGAGCGTCTCGTTGGTCGCGTCGAGTGCGCCGAAGGCGTATGTCGCGTCGTCGGGGGTCACGCCGGAGTCCATGACGGCCTGGTACGCGCCCAGCAGCACGCCGTCCGTGGGGCTCAGCCACACCTTGGTGTCGGGTTCGGCGATCAGCTGACTCTGCGCGGCGGAGTAGCCTTCATCCCGGCTCTGCGCGTCGATCTCGGCGAGAGCGACCCCGCCGTCGGTGAGCTCGTTGAGCGCATCGCGCATGCCCTCGACGATCCCACGGTTCCGGTCGGAGACCTGCTCGCCCATGATCACGACGGGGACGTCGGTCTGGCCCGCCATGTTCTCGTTGATCCACTCGGCTGCAGCCTCGCCCAGCGCGTAGCCGTCGGCGTGGTAGTCGGAGCTGAGGCTCCCCGTGGTGCCCTCCCACGTGTTGGCGTAGCCCACGACGGGGATTCCGGCCGCGATCGCCTCGGCGGTCACGGGCCCGATGGCGTCGGCCTGCACGGGGAAGCCCATGATCGCCTTGACGTCGCCCCGCGCGATCCACGCCTGCCAGTCGGCGACCTGCTTCTGGACATCCCACTGCGGATCGTCGCTGAGGAACTCGTAGCCGGCCTCCTCCACGAGCTCTTTCATGTAGACGAGCTCGGCATTCCAGATCGGGACGTCGAGGCCTCCGAAGCTCATGGCGAGGGCGCCCTTGGACTCCTCGGCGGGCGTGCCGGAGGCGTCAGGGCTGCCGGATGCGCAGCCGCTGAACGTGAGGGTGGCGATCACT
>CAZTHV010000496.1:0-2051 GCA_964613165.1 uncultured Marmoricola sp. | reverse complement strand
GTCCTGCGGGATGAAGGACCACTTCATGCCGGTGGGGAAGCCCGCGCCGCCACGGCCGCGCAGGCCTGAGTCCTTGACCGCAGTGATGACGTCGTCGGGCGCCATGCCGAGCGTCTTCTTCAGCGCGCCGTAGCCGCCGCGGGCCTCGTAGGAGGCCAGCGTCCAGGCACGATCCGCGTCCCAGTTGTCGGTGAGCACGGGGGTCAAGATCGAGTCGGTCGCTGCGCTCATGATTCGCCCGCCTCCTCGATCTTGGTCTCCGACTCCGCGCGCGCGGTGTCGGCCTGCTCGACCGCTTCGCCCTTGTCGTCCGGCACCGCGTCGGCGCTGCCGGACGCGCCGCTCGGCGGAGCCGTCCAGCCGCGCTCACGCGCGATCTCGACGCCCACCAGCGACGCCGGGCCCGCGGTCGGTCCCTCGTCGGCCAGGTCGTCGGGGAAGCCGGCGAGCACCCGCTCGGCCTCTCGCCAGGTGCCGATCCTCGGCCCGCGGGTGGAGCGGACCTCGTTGCCGGCGCGCAGGTCGTCGACCACCTGGACGGCGGACTCCGGGGTCTGGTTGTCCATGAACTCCCAGTTGACCATCATCACCGGGGCGAAGTCGCAGGCCGCGTTGCACTCGACGTGCTCGAGGGTGATGCTCCGCATCCCGGGGGCGTCCTCGGTGGTCTCGTCGTTGCCGACGTCGAGGTGCTCCTTGAGCCGCTCGAAGATCAGGTCGCCGCCCATGATCGCGCAGAGCGTGTTGGTGCAGACGCCGACGTGGTAGTCGCCGACCGGGCGGCGCTTGTACATCGTGTAGAAGGTGGCCACGCCGCTGACCTCTGCCGGCGCGATCTCCAGGATCTCCGCGCAGGCCTCGATGCCGTCGGCGGTGATCCGGCCCTGGACCGACTGCACCAGGTGCAGCATCGGCAGCAGCCCGGAGCGCTTCTCCGGGTACCTGTCGGCGATCTCGCGCAGCTCGGCGTACGTCGTCTCGTCGATCACCGGTCAACACCACCCATGACCGGATCGATGCTGGCGATCGCGACGATCACGTCGGCCACCATGCCTCCCTCGCTCATCACGCTGGTCGCCTGCAGATTGGTGAAGGACGGGTCCCGGAAATGGGCCCGGAAGGGCCTGGTCCCACCGTCGGAGACCACATGCGCGCCCAGCTCGCCGCGCGGCGACTCGACCGGCACGTAGGCCTGCCCGGCCGGGACCCGGAAGCCCTCGGTGACCAGCTTGAAGTGATGGATCAGCGCCTCCATGGACTCACCCATGATGTGCTTGATGTGCTCCATGCTGTTGCCCAGGCCGTCGCTGCCGATGGACAGCTGACTCGGCCAGCCGATCTTCTTGTCCGCGACCATGATCGGCGCGCCCTCCAGGCCGGCCAGGCGGTCCACGCACTGCTCGACGATGCGCAGCGACTCCCACATCTCGTTGAGGCGGATCCGGAAGCGGCCGTAGGAGTCGGCGGTGTCCCAGGTGCAGACGTCGAACTCGTAGTCCTCGTAGCCGCTGTAGGGCTCGGACTTGCGCAGGTCCCAGGGGTAGCCGGTCGAGCGGAGCACCGGCCCGGAGATGCCCAGTGCCAGGCAGCCGGCCAGGTCGAGATGGCCGACACCCTCCAGGCGCGCCCTGAAGATCGGGTTGGCGTTGCACAGGTCGGCGTACTCCGGGAGCCGCTTCTTCATCAGGACCACGAAGTCGCGGACCTCCTGCAGCGCGCCCGACGGAAGGTCCTGGGCCACGCCACCGGGGCGGATGAACGCGTGGTTCATCCGCAGGCCGGTGATCAGCTCGAAGAGATCCAGCACCAGCTCCCGCTCGCGGAAGCCGACCGTCATCACGGTGAGCGCGCCGATCTCCATGCCGCCGGTGGCGATCGCGACCAGGTGAGAGGAGAGCCGGTTGAGCTCCATGAGCAGGACCCGCATGACCTGGGCCTTCTCCGGGATGTCCTGCTCGATGTCCAGCAGTCGCTCGACGCCGAGCACGTAGGTCATCTCGTTGTAGAACGGGCTCAGGTAGTCCATCCGGGTGCAGAACGTGACGCCCTGC
>CAZTHV010000495.1:0-2054 GCA_964613165.1 uncultured Marmoricola sp. | reverse complement strand
CGGGTTGGTGGTTCCCGGTGCAGGCAGTTGGCGCCCGTTGGGGTCGTTTGGCGCGTGATCGCGGTGAACTGCCTGCACAAGAGGCACGCCGCGCCGGCCGTCGCACGACGGCCGTGGGACACGCGGGAGCCTCAGGCCGAGCGGTCGGCGACGACGTCGGCGAAGGCCTCGAGGGCGTCGCGGACGGGGCCGGCGGGGACGGCGGCGAGCAGCGCCTTGGCGTCGTCCGCCAGGCCGGCGACATAGGCGCGAGCCTCGGCCATCGCCGGATGGGCTCGCAGGAGGGCGAGCGCCTCCGCGTGGGCGGTGTCGTCGGCCAGGTCGGCGGCGAGCAGCTCGCGCAGCCGGGCGTCGGCGGGGTCGGTGGAGCGCAGCGCGTAGAGCATCGGCAGCGTGGCGACGCCCTCGCGCAGGTCGGTGCCCGGGGTCTTGCCGGACTCCTCGCTCTCCGAGGCGATGTCGAGGATGTCGTCGGAGAGCTGGAAGGCGACGCCCACCGTCTCGCCGTACGCCGTCAGCGCCTCCACGACCTCGGCGGATGCGCCGCCGAACATCGCGCCGTAGCGGGCCGAGGTGGCGATCAGCGAGCCGGTCTTGCCGGCGACCACTCGCAGGTAATGCGCCAGTGGGTCCTCACCCTCGCCGGCACCGAGCGTCTCCAGGATCTGGCCCTCTACCAGCCGGCTGAAGGTCTCCGCCTGGATGCGAACCGCCTCCGGCCCGAGGCCGGCAGTGAGCTCGGAGGACTTCGAGAAGAGCCAGTCGCCGGTGAGGATCGCGACGTGGTTGTCCCAGCGCGCGTTGGCCGAGTCGCTGCCGCGCCGCAGCGCCGCCTCGTCCATCACGTCGTCGTGATAGAGCGAGGCCAGGTGGGTCAGCTCCACCACGCACGCGGCATCCAACACAGCCTGGTCCGTCTGGCCGGCACTCCCGGTCTCGGCGGCGAGGAAGCACAGTAGCGGGCGGAACCGCTTGCCGCCGGCGTCCATCAGGTGCCGCGCCGCCGTGGTGACGAAGGCCGCCTCGCTGCGCACGTGCTCGCGCAGGGCAGCCTCGACCTCCTCCATCCGGGCGCGCAGCCGCTTGGCCAGATCCTCGTCGAGGACCGGCAGGGCCAGTCCGGCTGCTGGGGTGGTCACCTGATGAATTCTGCAACACCGCCGAGGGCGTCCAGCAACGGGCCCGGAACGACACCCAACACGGCGGTGACGGCGACGCCCACGGCGATGACCGCCGTGGTCATCAGGCTCGGCACCGCGACCGTCGGGGCCTCACCGACCTGGTCGGCGAAGAACATCACCACGATCACCTTGATGTAGAAGTACGCCGCCACCGCGGACATCAGCACCGCCACGATCACCACCGGCCAGGCGCCCGCCGAGAGCGCGGCCGCGAAGACCGCCCACTTGCCGGTGAAGCCGCTGGTCAGCGGGATGCCGGCCATGCCGAGCAGCAGGAAGGCGAAGATGCCGGCGACCAGCGGCGACTCCTTGCCCAGGCCTGCCCACCGGGACAGGTGGGTCGCCTCCCCACCGGAGTCGCGCACGATGGTGACCATCGCGAACGCCGCGATGGTCATGAAGCCGTAGGTGGTGACGTAGAAGAGCACCGCCTGGACCGGGTTGATGGTGCCCTCCGGGATGTCGCCGAGAGCGCGCGCGCCCAGGAACCCGGTCAGGATGAAGCCGGCGTGCGCCACCGAGGAGTACGCCAGCAGCCGCTTGACGTCGGTCTGCGTCAGCGCGATCACCGAGCCGATCACCATGGTCAGGATCGCGATCACCCACATCATCGGCAGCCAGTCCCACCGGGCGCCGCCGAAGGCGACGTAGTAGAGCCGGAGCAGGGCGACGAAGGCGGCCACCTTGGTGCCGGCCGCCATGAAGGCGGTCACCGCCGTCGGCGCGCCCTGGTAGACGTCGGGGGTCCAGAAGTGGAACGGCGCGGCGCCGACCTTGAAGAGCAGCGCGATGGCCATCAGACCCATGCCACCGAGCAGTAGCGCGTGGCTGCCGCTGCCGGCGGCCACCGCCTCGGCGATGTGGGAGTACTGC
>CAZTHV010000494.1:1750-2057 GCA_964613165.1 uncultured Marmoricola sp. | reverse complement strand
GAGGAAGGGACCAGCGTGTCGGCGCGGACCCGGATCAGCATCCAGTTGAGGTTGGTGTCGGAGGCCATCACCCGGTAGCGGAAGCCCTTGATCTTCACGAAGCGGCGCTTTGCGTACTGCGAGGTAGGGCCGACCAGCAGGTAGTTCTGCTCCTTCGCCGACGGCGTGGTGCGGGTGCCGATGCTGCCGTAGGAGTTGATGAAGCTGTCGAGCAGGTTGACCACGTAGTAGTTGTTCTTCGACGGCGGCACCGTCAGCACCAGCTCCTTGGTGTTTCCCCGGCGTTTTCTGCCGCTGAGGTCGATCA
>CAZTHV010000494.1:0-1740 GCA_964613165.1 uncultured Marmoricola sp. | reverse complement strand
TGCCACCGCCGCCAAGCGTGTTTCGCTTCGAGGTCACCAGGTTGTTGAACTTCGAAAAGCGGTAGATGAACTCGGGCGCCAAGCCCCAGATGTAGGCATGCGCGGCCAGCTTCTCGATCTTGACGGGATCGGTCAGGCGCGACTTCGCCGCTTGACTTGGAGAGGGCGGCAGCAGGCAGATCGCCAACGCAACTGAGAGCGACAGTATGAGCGCCGTCCGAAAGCGACGAACCGACAGCACAAGACCCATGTATCCCGACTCCTTTTCGTTGTGACCCCAACCGGAGTGACGCTATGCGAAGGTCGGGGAGCTCACCAGGGGGATACCCCTAAAGTTTCCCCTACTCTTTCGGCCGATCGGCCTAGTCGATCGATTCCGCCAGCTGATGCCGCGAGCGAATCCCGAGCTTCCGGTAGGCGCTGCTGAGGTGTCGCTCGACCGTCTTCTCGGTCACGAATAGGGCCTCGGCGACCTCGCGGTTGGTCAGCCCTTCGGCCACCTCACGGCAGACGCGCCATTCGGATGCGGTGAGAGCGCCGGGCCCAGTCAGCTCGATCCGGGCCCGGCGCCCGGGGCCACCGAGTAGCTCTGCCCGAGCGCGGTCGGCGAGTGCGATAGCCCCGCAGGCCTCGGCAAGCTCAAGCGCCAGGCGCTGACGATCCCGGCCTTCGCCGCGCCTGCCGGCCCGGCTCAGCTCCGTGCCCAGATCGCAGAGGGCATACGCCAGATCCAGCCGGCTCATGCTCTCCCCCAGCACCTCGATCGCCTGCTCAAGCAGTTCGACCCGCTCTCCCTCATCGGCAACGAGCGCCGCCGCCCTCAAGGCCAGGCCGATGCCGGCCGGAGATCCGGCGCCGCGGGCGATCTCCAGCTGCTCGGCAGCGAGTGACCTCGCCGCCATGCTCTCACCTATGGTGGCCAGCGCCGGAGCCGCGTAGGCTCGCCAGGGGATCTTTTGACGCAGCCCGAGAGACTCAAGGCGCTCACCCACCCAGCGAAGATCCGCTACCCCTTGCTCAAGGCGGCCCTGAGCTATGCGGAGCCGCCCACGGGCGACCAGGAACTCATCGAGCAAGGCACGGTCCTCCGCGACGCCAAGGGCATCGCCGCGCCGGACGAGCTCGTCCGCGGCGTCGAGATCGCCCCGCTCGACCTGGACCGTGATCATCACCGCCAGGAGCTGGGGCATCACGAAGTGCCGAGGGTCTTCCAACTTGAGGCCCATCTCGGCATCGACCTGCGCGTCGCGCACCGACCCCTGCGCAAGGGATATCGCCGCCCGGTGGCTTCGCAGCATCCCTTGAAGGGTCGCGCGACCCTCGGCGCGGGCACGCTCCAGGCCGATATCCAGCAGGCGGAGGGCGAGGTCGTAACGCTCAGCGAGCCGGAACGTCACCAGGGCCAGAAGTAAGGCGCCCCTGGCGATTGAGGGCGGCAGGCCGACGGCCAGAGCCGCCTCGACCCGCCCCACCGCAACCGTGGCGGATCCGCCACGCAGGAGTTGATCGTGGGCGCTGTAGATGCTTACAACCGCTTCGAACTGGGGACGTGCCCGAGCCTGGTGGCCGACCCGCTTCAGGTGCCCGCCAAGCTCGCCGCGTAGCGCCGGTGTCACCGTCGCAACCATCAGCAGCTCACAGGCCAACTCAAGCGAGCGTTCGGGATCACTCGGGCGCAGCTCCTCGGCCAGCCGCGCTAGCGCCGCTGCCGCGACCTCCGCCGCCCCGCCGCCCGACACC
>CAZTHV010000493.1:0-2062 GCA_964613165.1 uncultured Marmoricola sp. | reverse complement strand
CAATGGCGTGACCTCGGGGCCTAGCCCGCCTGCGGCGACCAGGATCAGCCGCTCGGTGCGCTCGGGGAACTGGTAGGCGAACTGCATCGCGACGCCACCGCCGAGGCTGTGCCCGACGACCGTCACCCGGTCGACGCCCAGGACGGTGAGCAGGTCGCGCATGCCGTTGGCGTAGCCGCCGACCGAGTAGTCCGCGCGCGGCTTGGCGCTCTGGCCGTGACCGAGAAGGTCCGGGGCGATCACGGTGTAGCGCCTGGCCAGCTGCCGGATCACCGGCGACCAGCTGGTGTGGTCGCAGCCCAGCCCGTGCAGCAGGAGGAGCACGGGGGCGGTCCCCACCTCGGGACCGGCCATGGCGAAGGCGCGCCGGTGGCCGTGCACGACCACGGACCGCAGCTCTGGACCGGCGGACCGGTCGCGCCTCGCGCCCATCCATGGCTCCTCACGTCGCGCCCGCCGACTCCGGCCGGGATCCGGGCAGTCAACCAGACGGTGGGCAGGCTTCCCTCCATCGGCATCTCCATTGTCCCGCGTGTCACTGTCCCGCGTGTCACCGGAGCCTGGTTCCTGAGGCTGACGTGACGGGAGAGGCGCCGGCTGGTGGCCCTCGCCGTAGAGTTCGAGCCGTGTCCACGCCCCCTACTCCGTCGCACACACCGAGCTCCCGCGCGCAGACCGCTCAGTTGCTGACCCGGGCCAGCGGTCGTCTCAGCACCGCGGCGCTGGCCCGGATGGAGCGCGACATGCCCTGGGTCAGCGAGCTGCCGGCCGAGGACCGCTCGTGGATCGGGCTGATCGTCCAGGCGGGTGTGAAGGCGTTCATCGACTGGTATCGCAACCCCGAGGACTCCCCCGTCCTGCGCGCCGAGGTCTTCGGCGTGGCCCCGATGGACATGGCCAGCGAGATCTCCCTGCAGCAGACCGTCGCGCTGGTGCGGCTGGCCGTGGACGTCGTGGACGAGAACCTCGAGGAGGTTCTGGACGAGGCCGACGCCGGCAGTGTCCGGGCCTCGCTCGACCGCTACGCGCGCGAGGTCGCGTTCGCGACCGCCGAGGTCTATGCCCGGGCCGCCGAGCAGCGCGGCGCCTGGGACGCGCGGCTGGAGGCGCTGGTGGTCGACTCCGTGCTTCGTGGGGAGGCCGAGGAGACGATCTCCTCGCGCGCCAGCGCGCTGGGCTGGGGCGGCACCGGTCACGTGGTGGTGCTGGTCGGCGGCCTCGGTGAGGGCGGCTCGGCCCTGGACGACGTACGCCGGGTGGCGCGGGAGCGCTCGCTGGACTGCCTGTGCGCCGTCCAGGGCGACCGCTTGGTCGTCGTCCTCGGCGGTGTCCAGCAGGGTGGGCGGCAGGTCCACCACTCGCGCCCGGTCATGGCGGTGACCGACGCCTTCGCGCCGGGGCCGGTGGTCGTCGGGCCGGTCGTCCCGGCACTGACCCAGGCCCATCACAGCGCAGCGGCCGCGGTGTCCGGGCTCAGGGTGGTGCACGGCTGGCGGCAGGCGCCCCGGCCGGTGCTGGCCGAGGACCTGCTACCCGAGCGAGTCATCGCCGGCGAGGAGTCCGCCCGGCAGGCCCTGATCGAGCAGGTGCACCGCCCGCTGAGCGCCCTGGGCGCGCCGGTGGTGGAGACCCTCTCGACCTTCCTGGAGACCGGCTCCTCCTTCGAGGCGACGGGGCGGGTGCTCTATGTCCATCCGAACACGGTGCGCTACCGCCTGCGCAACGTCGCGGCGGCGACCGGCCTCAACCCCTCGGATCCGCGAGACTCGTTCACCCTCCGGATGGCGCTGGCGGTGGGCCGGATCTCAGGATGAGGGCCGATCGGTCCGCCGTTTGTAGGACGCTCACAGACTTTCACCCCGGCTTTTCGTTCGATGCGGCTGCCAGTTCCCCCTGACCGGCACGCGATAGTTGAGCCGTGCTGATCATCGTCGCGCCCGGTCAAGGCGCCCAGACGCCGGGATTCCTGCGTCCCTGGCTCGAGGAGCCGGCCTTCGCGGCGCGGTTCGAGTGGCTCTCCGTCGTCGCCGGCCTCGACCTGGTCCACTACGGCACCGAGGCG
>CAZTHV010000492.1:0-2063 GCA_964613165.1 uncultured Marmoricola sp. | reverse complement strand
GCATCCGCTCCGCCGGCGGCGTCCCGTCGTTCAAGGGCTACGGCGACCCGCCGTTCCCCGCCACGATCTGCGCGTCGGTCGACGACGCCGTGGTCCACGGGATCCCGGGCGACCGGGTGCTCGCCGACGGCGACGTGATCTCCATCGACTGCGGCGCGATCGTCGACGGCTGGCACGGCGATGCCGCGATCACCGTGGCGGTCGGCGAGGTCGCCGACGACGTCCGTGAGCTGATGCGGGTCACCGAGGAGTCGATGTGGCGGGGGTTCGCGGCCGCGCGGCTGGGCGGCCGGGTCACCGACATCTCGCACGCGATCGAGTCCTACGTGCGCTCGCAGCCACATCCGTCCGGAGGCGACTACGGCATCCTCGAGGACTACACCGGTCACGGCATCGGCACCGCGATGCACCAGCCGCCCAACGTCCCCAACCTCGGCCGGCCCGGCCGCGGGCCCAAGCTGGTGCGCGGCCTGGCGCTGGCGGTCGAGCCGATGGTCACCCTGGGCGGCAAGGACACCTACGTCGACGAGGACGAGTGGACCATCCTGACCGAGGACGGCAGCTGGGCGGCCCACTTCGAGCACACGTTCACGCTGCTGCCCGACGGTCCCTGGATCCTCACCGCGATCGACGGCGGCGAGGCGAAGCTCGCCGAGCTCGGCGTCCCCTGGGGCGGTCACTGACGCCGCGCTCACGAACGGTGCTCGACCGGGAGTAGGTTGGCCGCATGCGGATCGGCGTCCACGTCATCAACTTCGACTTCGCCGGCGGCAGCACGGCGATCCGGCCGGTCATGCTGGACGTGGCTCGCGCCGCCGAGGAGGCGGGGCTGGACAACCTCTCGGTGATGGACCACTGGTTCCAGATGATCCCCAGCGGTGGGCCCGAGCTGAACATGCTCGAGGGCTACACCACCCTCGGCTTCCTCGCCGCGGCCACCGAGACCGTCGACCTGCAGCTGCTGGTCACCGGGGTGACCTACCGGCAACCCGGTCTGCTGGCCAAGATCGTCTCCACCCTCGACGTGCTCTCCGGCGGTCGCGCCACGCTGGGCATCGGCGCCGCCTGGTACGAGGAGGAGCACCGCGGTCTCGGGGTGCCGTTCCCGCCGGTCTCCGAGCGGTTCGAGCGGCTGGAGGAGACGTTGCAGATCGTCCGGCAGATGTGGGACGGCCCCGACGCCGCGTACGACGGCAGGCACTACCACCTGGAGCGGACGCTCAACCTTCCCGCACCGGTGCGCACGCCGCCGATCATGATCGGCGGCAGCGGGGAGCGGAAGACGCTGCGGCTGGTCGCCCGGTACGCCGACGCGTGCAACCTGTTCGCGAGTCCCGGAGACGGCCCCGACGCCGGACCCGCGGCGATCGCCCGCAAGCTCGGCGTGCTGCGTGAGCACTGCGAGCGCGAGGGCACCGACTACGACCGGATCCGCAAGACGATCCTGTGGTCGGCCCTGGTCAACCCGGAGGACCCGGCTCTGGTCGGGCAGCTGGAGGCGTTCGCGGAGATCGGTGTCACCGAGGTGCACCTGATGCATTTCGGCAACGAGCCGGCGGGCTTCATCCGGTCGCTGGCCGAGCACCTGGTCGAGCCGATCCACGCGCTGGGCTGATCCCTGGGTCGATCCCTGGGCTGACCCCCGCGGCACGACCCCGATTAGCGGTCGTTGGGGCTTTTCGCCTAGACTGGTGCGTCGGCCCAACGTGGGCTCGTTTCGCGGTGCCTCGCGGCTGCCCCGGACCACCGCTCGATCGGAGTTCGCTCCGCTCGAGCGTGCCTGGGGAAATGAGGCGCCTCGGCGACCCGACGAGGTCCACACGGCGTCTGGCGACAGGCGGCGTGGCGGTTCCCGGGCCAACGGTAGACAACGATGCGACAGATTGTGGAGGACATGCCGAAGAAAGAAGGCGTGATCGAGATGGAGGGCTCCGTCGTGGAGGCCCTTCCCAACGCCATGTTCCGGGTCGAGCTGACCAACGGACACAAGGTGCTCGCCCACATCAGCGGCAAGATGCGCCAGCACTACATCCGGATCCTCCCCGAGGACCGGGTGGTGGTGG
>CAZTHV010000491.1:1714-2066 GCA_964613165.1 uncultured Marmoricola sp. | reverse complement strand
CAGCTCGACGTCGACGACGAACGTGCCGGTCGGGTTGACCAGTAGGCGGTGGCCGTCGGAGGGGATGTCGAAGGTGGCCAGCACCGGGTCGACCACGTGCTCCTTGACGTCGGCCTCGAGCTGCGCGAGCGCGATGTCGTCGGCATGCTGGCTGGAGAGCACCACGGTGTCGATCCGGACGGGCCGGTCCTGCTCGTCGTACTCGATGGTGACCTGGGTCTTGCCGTCGGGCCGCAGGTAGGGCAGCGTGCCGTCCTTGCGGACCGCGGTCAGCCGCTCTGCCAGCCGGTGCGCGATGGTGATCGGCAGCGGCATCAGCTCGGCGGTGTCGTCGCAGGCGTAGCCGAACATC
>CAZTHV010000491.1:0-1704 GCA_964613165.1 uncultured Marmoricola sp. | reverse complement strand
CTGCTGGTCGAGCTCGTCGGCGGACGAGCCGACCCGGGCCTCATGGCCGTGGTCGACGCCCTGGGCGATGTCCGGTGACTGGGTGCCGATCGCGAGCTGGACGCCGCAGGAGTTGCCGTCGAAGCCCTTGACCGAGGAGTCGTAGCCGATCTCCAGGATCTTGTTGCGCACCAGCTGGGCGATCGGAGCGTAAGTCTTGGTGGTCACCTCTCCGGCCACGATCACCAGACCGGTGGTGAGCATCGTCTCGCAGGCCACCCTGCTGTCCGGGTCGTCGGCCAGCAGCGCGTCCAGGACGGTGTCGCTGATCGCGTCCGCGATCTTGTCCGGATGCCCCTCGGTCACCGACTCGGAGGTGAAGAGTCGTCCAGTCACGTGGTTCTCCTGCGTCGCTCCGGCCCCGCACACCGAGATCGACGGCCCGGATGACCCGGCCCGGATGGCTCTGCGGGTTGCTGTCCCGCCGAGCCTAACCGACCTGTCCCGATGCTGAGACGGCCGTCTCAGCGCTCTTCCGGGGGCTGTTCCGGCACTGGGAACAGCGCCGTCACGCGGTCCCAGATCACGTGCGCCAGCGCCGACTTGGCGCCGCGCGGGACCGGCGTCGCATCGCCGTCCGCGCCGAGGACCACGGCCTCGTTGTCGGTCTCGCCGAACACCTTGCCACCGCCCACGTCGTTGACCACCAGCAGGTCGCAGCCCTTGCGCGCCAGCTTGGCGCGGGCGTGGTCCATCACCGACCCCGCCTCGTCGCCCGTCTCCGCGGCGAAGCCGACCACCACCAGACCGAGGCTCGGCCGCTGCCGGGAGAGCTCGGCCAAGATGTCGGGGTTCTGGGTCAGCGCGATGTCGGGGGCTCCGCCGTCCTCGGACTTCTTGATCTTCGTGGTCTCCAAGCGCACCGGGCGGAAGTCCGCCGGAGCCGCCGCCATGACGACCGCATCGGCCGCCGCACTGGCCGCGAGCACCTCCTCGCGCAGCTGCGCGGTGGTCTCCACGCGGACGACCTTGACCCCAGCCGGGTCGGGCAGCGCGACGTTGGCCGCCACCAGGGTGACCTCGGCGCCGCGCGCCACCGCGGTGCGAGCCAGGGCGTAGCCCTGCAGCCCCGAGGAGCGGTTGCCGATGAACCGCACCGGGTCGAGGTACTCCCGGGTGCCGCCCGCCGAGACCACGACGTGCCGCCCGGCGAGGTCCGCGGTTGTCTGCCCGCTGCGGGCCAGCAGGCCGGTGACGAGCCCGACGTTCTCCTCCGGCTCCGGCAGCCGGCCCTTGCCGGTGTCGGCGCCGGTCAGCCTGCCCTCCGCGGGCTCGACGACCAGCGCACCACGCTCGCGCAGGGTGGCGATGTTGGCCTGGGTCGCGGGATGCTCCCACATCTCGGTGTGCATCGCCGGGACGAAGACCACCGGGCAACGAGCGGTGAGCAGGGTATTGGTCAGCAGATCGTCGGCCAGCCCATGGGCGGCCTTGGCGAGCAGGTCGGCGGTCGCCGGAGCGACCACCACCAGGTCCGCGGCCTGCCCGATCCGCACGTGCGGCACTTCGTGGACGTCGCTCCACACGTCGGTGCTGACCGGCTTGCCGGAGAGCGCCGCCCACGTGGGCGCGCCGACGAACTCGAGCGCCGCGGCCGTGGGCACGACGGTGACGTCGTACGCGCCAGAGCCGGCCTCCTTGAGCAGCCGCAGCAGCGAGCAGGCC
>CAZTHV010000490.1:0-2066 GCA_964613165.1 uncultured Marmoricola sp. | reverse complement strand
GTGTCCGCGCCTGCGTCACGCAGCAGCACGTCCTCCAGCCAGTCCGTCGCCGGCCAGCCGGTGGCCTCACCCGAGGCGATGCCGGCGCACCACGGCTTGATCCCGGTGGCGGCGATCTGCGTCGACAGGTCGGTCATCTCGTCCCAGGTGGTCGGGATCGTCCAGCCGTTGTCGGCGAACATCTTCGGGGAGTACCAGACGAAGGACTTCACGTTGGCGCCGAGTGGCGCGGCGTAGAACCTGCCGTCGACGGTGCCGTAGCCCTTCCAGTCCTCGCCGAACCACTTGTCGACGTTGTCGACAACCGGATCCGGGGCCTCGACGACCTTGCCGGTGTCCTGGACCAGCGTGCGGAGCAGGCCGGGCTGGGGCACATAGGCGATGTCCGGCGGGTTGCCGCTGCGCACGCGCACGACCAGCTGCGCCTCGAACTCCTTGGAGCCCTCGTAGACGACCTCGGCGCCGGTGCACTCCGTGAACAGCTGGTAGGAGTCCTTGTGGGCCTTGTCCTCCGGGGCGACGATCGAGGTGTAGACCTTCACGCTCTTGCCGGTGAGGTCCCCGAACTGGGTCAGCTGGGCGCACTCCGCCTTGCCCTCACCGGGCGAGGTGCCACCGGCGGTCTCGGTGTCGTCGCCATCGCTGCCGCAGGCCGTGAGCACGAGGCCGATGGCGAGTGCGACGACTGGCACCACTGTGTGGCGCCTCCTGAGTGTTCGCATCTGTGGGTCCTCTCTGATGGTGCCGACAGGTTCCCCGAGGCGGCGCCTTGTTGCCGGCGTCACATCAGGCACTCACTTGATGTAAGCCGGTCCGGGACGCGGCGGTCCAGCGTGACCTCGTAACGATGGGATATCGAAATAGCGCCCGCCCGGCGTCCCCGGGCCGTCCCCGCCCGACCTAGGCTGGCCGGGTGCCGACCACTCCCCAGCCTCGAGCGCTGGACCGGCCGGTGGGCAGTCATGTGAGGGTCGGCCGCGGGCTCGTGGAGGGCGCGCTCCGCACGGCCGAGAGCATCGACGCGGAGGCGATCCAGGTCTTCGCCGGCAATCCGCGCGGCTGGGCGCACAGCACCGGCGCCCCGGGGCGGGACGCCGCCTTCCGCGAGGAGACCGCCGCCCGTGCGATGCCGGTCTTCGTGCACGCGCCGTACCTGATCAACCTGGGATCCCCGACGCAGCGGACCTACCGGCAGTCGGTGGACAGCGTCGCGCACAACCTGCGCCGGGCCACCGAGATCGGCGCTCAGGGCGTCGTCGTGCACACCGGCTCCTGCGTGGACCAAGGGGACGACAGCACCGTGGAGCGCGCCCTGCGGCAGGTGCGGGAGGGTCTGCTGCCGGTACTCGACACCCTCGACGACCATTCGCCGTGGCTGCTCCTCGAGCCGACCGCCGGCCAGGGCCGGTCGCTGTGCGCGGGTGTCGAGGACCTCGGCCCCTACCTCGACGCGCTCGACCGGCATCCCCGGGTCGGGATCTGCCTGGACACCTGCCACGTGTTCGCCGCCGGCGCCCGGCTCGACGAGCCGGGCGGGGTCGTGGAGACGCTCGCGCTGCTGGAGGAGGTGGCCGGGCCCGGACGGCTCCGGCTCGTCCACGCCAACGACAGCATGGACGTGCGCGGGTCGCGCAAGGACCGGCACGCCCGCATCGGCGAGGGGCACATCGGCGCCGGGGCCTTCGCCGACCTGCTGAGACACCCCGCCACCGCCGGAGTGCCGTTCATCCTGGAGACGCCGGGATCGGGCGAGCCGGGCGGACCGTGCCTGCCGCTGCTGAGGAAGCTGCGGGACGAGGGGTGAGCCCACAGATGAGCCTGGGGATGAGCCAGAGATGAGCGCGATCGCCGAGCGCCGTACCGCTCTGCTCGCAACGGCCACCCTGCTGGCGATGACCGCCTGCTGGGGCTCGACGTTCTTCCTCATCCACGATCTCCTCGACCGGGTGCCCGCGGTCGACTTCCTGGCCGTCCGGTTCGCCATCGCCAGCGCCGCGATGCTGCTGGTGGCTCCCCGAGCGATCGCCCGCCTCTCCGCCGAGGCACGCCGCCGCGCCGTGGTGCTC
>CAZTHV010000489.1:0-2075 GCA_964613165.1 uncultured Marmoricola sp. | reverse complement strand
AGCTCGCCCTGGCCGCGGACTTCCGGATCGCCACGCCGGACTCGGAGTGGTCGGGGCTGGAGGCGCGGTGGGGACTGATCCCGGACATGACCGGCATCCGCTCGCTCGCCGAGCTGGTCGGCATCGACACCGCCAAGATGCTGACTATGACCGGCCGGACCCTCAGCGGGCAGGATGCCGCCGACCTCGGCCTGGTGACCGAGCTGGCAGCCGAGCCGGTGGCGACGGCCGTCGACCTGGCCCACGAGATCGCCGCCCGCTCCCCCGACTCGGTGGCGGCGGCGAAGCGGCTCTTCAACGGCACCTGGACCTCGTCTCCGCGGCGTACCTTCGCCCGTGAGCGCGCCGAGCAGCTGCTGCTCCTGGCCGCGACCAACACCAAGTCCGCCCGGCAGGCCGCGTTCAAGCGGGCGGCGGCCGCGTTCGGGCCGCGCGTCCTGCACTGATCCCGCTCGGACGGGTTCCACCCTGGGAGCACCCAGCAGAGAGCCGGCCGGCGTGGTGTAGAACGGACACATGGCAACCACTGCGTTCAAGGGCTCCCCCGTCAGCACCGTCGGCGAGCTGCCGGCCGTCGGCAGCACGCTGCCGGCGTACTCTCTGGTCGGCAGCGACCTGGCCGAGGTCGCCTCCGGCGATCTCGCCGGACGGGTCGTGCTCAACATCTTCCCGAGCCTCGACACCGGCGTCTGCGCCGCGAGCGTACGCCGCTTCAACGAGCTGGCCGCGGGCCTGGACGGCACCACCGTCCTCTGCGTCTCCAAGGACCTGCCGTTCGCGCAGGGCCGCTTCTGCGGCGCCGAGGGGATCGACAACGTCACCGTCGGCTCGGCCTTCCGCTCCTCCTTCGGCGAGGACTACGGCCTGACCATGCTCGACGGCCCGCTGGCCGGCCTGCTCGCCCGCGCGGTCGTCGTGACCGACGCCGACGGCACCGTGCGCTACACCGAGCTGGTCCCGGAGATCACCCAGGAGCCGGACTACGACGCCGCCATCGCGGCGCTCGGCTGAGGCCACCGCCGCACACCTCGCTCAGCACCGACGACGGTGCGGAGGCCGGCGGGGTCCGAGGTGACGACGGCGTGCCGTGCCGCCGGGCGTACGGCGCCACGTGCCCGTCGACCGCGTCGTCGTGACCGGTCAGTCCGCACACCTGCCCGACGGCGCGGGCCTCCACCGAGTCGAGGACGGGCAGCCGCAGACCGTCGCGACGGTCTACCGTGGCGGCATGACCGCCGGCACCGACCTGATCGAGCGCGCCCGGGCGTGGGTCGCAGAGGACCCAGACTCCTCGACCCGCACCGAGCTGGAGGCGCTGATCGCCGCCGGGGACACCGACGAGCTGGCGGACCGGTTCCGCGGCACGCTGCAGTTCGGCACGGCCGGACTGCGCGGTGCGCTGGGCGCCGGACCCAACCGGATGAACCGGGTCGTGGTGCTACGTGCCGCGGCCGGCCTGGCGGCGTACCTGAAGGCGACCGGCTCCGATCGTCCCAGCGGCCCCGTCGTGATCGGGTACGACGCCCGCCACAACTCCGACGTCTTCGCGCGCGACACCGCCGAGGTGATGACCGGCGCCGGGCTGGGCGCGCTGGTGCTGCCACGGCCGCTGCCCACGCCGCTGCTGGCGTTCGCGATCGTGGAGCTGGGCTGCTCGGCCGGGGTGATGGTGACCGCGAGCCACAATCCCCCGCAGGACAACGGCTACAAGGTCTACTTGAGCGACGGCAGCCAGATCGTGCCGCCGGCCGACGCCGACATCGCCCGGGCCATCGAGGCCGTCGGCGCGCTGGCGGACATCCCCCGCGGTGACGGCGGCCGGGTCCTCGGCGAGGACATCGTCGAGCGCTACGAGCGCACCGTCGCCGGCCTGGCCGAGCCCGGGCCGCGTGACCTGAGCGTCGTCTACACGCCCCTGCACGGAGTGGGCGGCTCGACCGCCCAGCGTGTGCTGGAGCTGGCCGGCTTCCCCACGCCTCGCCAACCCGCGGCCCAGGCAGCGCCGGACCCGGAGTTCCCGACGGTGGCGTTCCCCAATCCCGAGGAGCCCGGCGCCATGGACCTGGCGATGGCGC
>CAZTHV010000488.1:0-2075 GCA_964613165.1 uncultured Marmoricola sp. | reverse complement strand
TCGGGCTTGCGGATCTCGTCGGGCCACATCATGGTCTGCAGCACGATCACGTCGTCGCGGACACGGAGCACCGCCAGCGACATCCGGTTGCGCAGCGAGACGGTCACCAGCGCCATCCGGTCGGCCTCCTCGAGGGCCTGGCGGAACAGCGCGTACGGCTTGGCGCCGGTCTTCTCCGGCTCCAGGTAGTAGGACTTCTCGAAGAGCATCGGGTCGATCTGCTCGCTCGGCACGAACTTCTCGACGGTGATCTCCCGGCTGCTGGTCGCGGGCAGCTCGGCCAGGTCGGAGTCGTCGAGGATCACCATCTCGCCGTCCTCGGTCTCGTAGCCCTTGGCGATGTCGGCGTACGGCACCTCCTCGCCGTCCAGGCTGCAGACCCGCTGGTAGCGGATGCGCCCGCCGTCCTTGGCGTGCACCTGCCGGAAGGAGATGTCCTTGCTCTCGGTCGCGGAGTACAGCTTCACCGGGACACTCACCAGCCCGAAGGAGACGGCACCCTTCCAGATCGCACGCATGACCACAGTCTGTCCCGTGGCACCGACAGATGCCACCTCACAGCCCGTTCACAAGGTCCGCCGATGCCCAGCACAGAGCCGGCCGGCAGGTTCGGCGCATGCGGATATTCCCGGTGAGCGGCCGATGATGGGCAGAGTGCGCCGTCGATGGTGGGTCGCGGCTCTGACGCTGGTGCTCGTGGTGGGTGGGACGACCGTCTGGCTGGTACGCCGCGACGACGGCGACGCGGTCCGGCGGATCACCGCCACCGTCCAGCGTGGCACCTACAAGACCACCGTCTCCGCCGACGGCACGATCACCCCCAAGCGGGACGCCGAGCTGTCCTTCTCCTCCTCGGGTGTCGTCACGGCGGTGCTCGTCGGCGTCGGGGACCAGGTCCGGAAGGGCGATGTGCTGGCGCGGATCGACAGCACCGTCCTGGTGGCCCAGCGGACGGCGGCCGAGTCCGCGGTCACCGCAGGAGAGAGCGCGGTCGCCGCCGACGGCGGGGAGTCCTCGGCGCAGCGGGCCGCGAACAGCGCCGCGTTGGCGGCCGCCCGTGCCCGGCTCGACGAGGCGAGGCAGGCGGTCGAGGGCGCCGTCCTGGTGGCGCCGTTCACCGGCACGGTCAGCGCCGTCGGCGTCGAGGTGGGTCAGCGGGTCGGTGGCTCGGCCGGCGGGGCCGGTGGCTCCGCCGGGATGGCCTCGGCCGCGAACAGCTCGTCGGGGTCCACCGGCGTGATCGCGGTGATCTCGCCGAAGAGGCTCCTGGTGGAGGCGACCGTCCCGGCCGCGGACGTCGGTCAGCTCCAGAGGGGCATGCAGGCCGAGATCACCCCGGCGGGTGGCGCTGGGTCCGGCTCCGGGTCCGCTTCCGGAGTGTCGTACGGCGTGGTCACCTCGGTCGGCGTCATCGCCTCGGCATCGAGCACCGGTGCGGCGACCTTCCCGGTCACCGTCGAGGTCACCGGCAAGCCCACCGGTCTCTACGCGGGGGCGTCGGCGTCGGTCGCGATCACCGTCAAGCAGGCCGGCGACGTGCTGACTGTGCCGACCCAGGCGGTCCGCGGCTCCGGCGAGGACGCCTATGTCTACGTCGTCGACGGGGACGAGCGCACGAGGACCACGATCGGCATCGGCGCGACGTACGGCGCCCAGACCGAGGTCACCTCGGGCCTGGAGGAGGGCGACGTGGTCGAGCTGGCCAGTTTCCGGCGGCCGAGCGGCGGCACGATCGACCGCAACGGCCGGGGTGGCCTCCCGGGTGGTGACTTCCCGGGCAACGGCTTCTCGGGTGGGCGAGTCCCGGGTGGTGGAGCCCCCGGCAGCGGCGGCATGCCGAGCTTCTCGATCGGCGGCGGTCAGTGAGCGAGCCGATCATCGAGCTCGCCGGGGTGCGCAAGACCTATGCGAGCGGCTCGCTGTCCGTCGAGGCGCTGCGTGGCATCGATCTGCGCATCGACGCGGGCGAGTACGTCGCCGTGATCGGGCCGTCCGGCTCCGGCAAGTCGACGCTGATGCACATCCTCGGCTGTCTCGACGTGCCCACCGAGGGCTCCTACCGGCTGGCCGGTCAG
>CAZTHV010000487.1:0-2080 GCA_964613165.1 uncultured Marmoricola sp. | reverse complement strand
TCGATCCTGCGTCTGGTCGAGCCGCTGTCCGGCTCGGTCATGCTCGACGGCGTCCTGGTCAACAAGATGAACAGCACGCCGGACGGCGCCTTCCAGACGTTCTCCGTCGAGGACGGCGCCTACAACCGGGAGTTCTTCTTCGGCCCCGACCCGCGGCTGCGCAAGATGGTCGAGCACATGACCGACCGGCAGATCGAGAAGCTGCCGCGCGGCGGTCACGACTACCGCAAGGTGTACGCCGCCTTCGACGCGGCCACCAAGCACGTCGGCCAGCCCACGGTGATCCTGGCGCACACCATCAAGGGCTGGACGATCGACGCCCTGGAGGGCAAGAACGCCACGCACCAGATGAAGAAGCTCAAGCTGCCCGATCTGCTCAAGTTCCGCGACCGGCTCTACCTGCCGATGAGCGACCGGGACATCACCGAGGCCTACGAGGACTCCGGCACCGCGCCGTTCTTCCACCCCGGCGAGAAGTCCGCCGAGATCGAGTACATGATGGAGCGGCGCCGCCAGCTCGGCGGCTCGCTGCCCCGTCGGGTGGTGCGCGCCAAGCCGCTCAAGGTGCCCGGCGACGAGGCGTACGCCGAGCTCAAGCAGGGCTCGGGCAACTCCAAGATCGCCACCACGATGGCCCTGGTCCGCCAGCTCAAGGAGTGGATGAAGGACCCGGAGATCGGCAGGCGGATCGTCCCGATCGCGCCGGACGAGTACCGCACCTTCGGCATGGACTCGATGTTCCCGACCGCGAAGGTCTACAACCCCGGCGGTCAGGCGTATGAGTCGGTGGACCGCAAGCTGCTGCTGAAGTGGCGAGAGGCCACCGACGGCCAGATGCTGCACGAGGGCATCTCCGAGGCCGGGGCGGTGGCCTCGGCGACCGCGGCCGGCTCGTCGTACGCCACCCACGGTGAGACGATGATCCCGTTCTACATCTTCTACTCGATGTTCGGGTTCCAGCGCACCGGCGACTCGATCTGGGCGATGGCCGATCAACTTGCCCGCGGCTTCCTGATCGGCGCCACGGCCGGCCGCACCACCCTGACCGGTGAGGGCCTGCAGCACGCCGACGGGCACTCACCGCTGCTGGCCGCGACCAACCCCGCGGTCGTGCACTACGACCCGGCGCACGCCCACGAGATCGCGCACATCATGCAGGACGGTCTGCGGCGGATGTACACGGTGACGCCGGAGCATCCCATGGGCGAGGACGTCATCTACTACCTCACCGTCTACAACGAGCCGGTGTCGCATCCTGCCGAGCCGGAGGACCTCGACGTCGAGGGCCTGCTCAAGGGCATCTACCGGCTCGCCGAGGGCCCGGCGACCGACGGCCCCAAGGTCCAGCTGCTCGCCTCCGGGGTCGGGTTCCCCTGGATCGTCGAGGCGCAGCGGCTGCTCGCCGAGGATTGGGGCGTCAGCGCAGACCTGTGGTCGGTGACGTCCTGGAACGAGCTCGCCCGCGACGCCATCGAGCGCGAACGGACCGCCTTGCGCGACCCGGCCATCGAGGTCGGCACCCCGTTCGTGACCTCGCGTCTCGACGGGGCTCCCGGCCCCTTCGTGGCCGTCTCGGACTTCATGCGCGCGGTGCCGCTGCAGATCGCCCGCTGGGTGCCGGGGGACTACCACGTGCTCGGCACCGACGGCTTCGGGCTCGCCGACACCCGTCCGGCCGCGCGGCGCTTCTTCAACGTCGACGGCCCCTCGGTCGCGGTCGGCGCGCTGCGAGCACTCGCCGAGCGCGGTGAGATCTCCATGGACACCGCCGTCGCTGCGGCCGAGAAGTACCGCATCGACGACCCGACCGCGGTCGCCGGCATCGCCCAGGAGGGCGGCGACGCCTGAGCCGGTGTGCCGGCTCAGGCCTTGCGCAGCTGGGAGACCGATGCGAGGTGGAGACGCTCCGTGGCCGGCGTGGCTGGTCCGTTGCTGAGGAGGCGGCGCCAGCGCGTCCGGCTGTACGACGCCGGCTGGGTCGAGCGGATGAAGTCGTTGACGATCTTCACGAATCGCTCCGGATGGTCCTTGTGCGGGAAGTGGCCGCTGTTGCCCAACACCTCCACGACAGCGCCGGGCG
>CAZTHV010000486.1:0-2092 GCA_964613165.1 uncultured Marmoricola sp. | reverse complement strand
CGCGCGCTCGAGGAGGCGGGGTACGACGCCGCGACCCGGACGCTGCGGGTCCGCTTCCGGCACGGCGGTCTCTACGACTACCTCGACGTCCCGCCCGAGGTCTTCGCGGGACTGCTGGAGTCCGCGCACCCGTGGACCGAGTGGCGCGAGCAGGTCCTCGAGCGCGAGTATCGCCGGCTGGAGTGATGCCGGTGGGCTCAGGCCGGCCAGTCCACGCTGAAGTACTGCGTCTCCTGGAACTCCCGCATCCCCTCCCGGGCGCCCTCGCGGCCCAGACCGCTCTGCTTGACGCCGCCGAAGGGAGCGGACGGATCGGAGACAAGACCACGGTTGATCCCGACCATGCCGGCCTCGAGCCGCTCGGCGATGCGCAGCGCGTGCCCCAGGTCGCCGGCGAAGACGTACGCCGCCAGGCCGTACTCGGTGTCGTTGACCAGCGCGAGCAGCTCCTCCTCGTCACGCCAGGTCACGATCGGGGCCACCGGACCGAAGATCTCCTCGCGCAGGACCGCCGCGTTCACGGGCACGTCCGCGAGGACGGTCGGCGGGAAGAAGTGCCCCGGCGCCTGCGGAAGCGCCGCCTGGTGGGAGATCCGGGCGCCGTCGCGCACCGCCTCCTCGACGGTACGCCGGACCCGGTCCACTGCTCCCGCCGAGATCAGCGGCCCGATCGCGGCGCCGTCGACCGCGACTCCGACGTGCAGCTTCTCGACCTCCTCGCCCAGCCTGGCCAGGAAGTCGGCGGCGATGTCGGCATGCACGTAGACCCGGTTCGCGGCGGTGCACGCCTGCCCGCCGTTGCGGAACTTGGCGATCATCGTGCCGGCGACGGCGGCGTCGAGGTCCGCGTCGGCGGTGACCACGACCGGCGCGTTCCCGCCGAGCTCCATCGAGGAGTTCAGCACCCGGTCGGCCGCCTGGCGGAGCAGCGCCCGCCCCACGCCCGTCGACCCGGTGAAGGAGACCTTGCGAACGCGGGGGTCCGCCAGCCATGCCGACACCACACCGGACGCGTCGGTCGTGGTGACCACCTCGACGACTCCGTCGGGCACGCCGGCCTCGGCGAGGATCCGCGCGATCGCCAGCGCCGTCAGAGGTGTCTCCGCCGCCGGCTTCAGCACCACGGCGCAACCGGCTGCCAGTGCCGGCGCGATCTTGCGGGTGGCCATGGCGGCGGGAAAGTTCCAGGGGGTGACCAGCGCGGCGACACCGACCGGACGGTGCGTGACCAGGGTCCGTACGCCGCCGCCCGGCGCCTCGCCGTACTCGCCTCCCGGCCGGACGGCCTCCTCGGCGAACCACCGGAAGAACTCCGCGGCGTACCCGACCTCCGCGACCGCGTCGGCCGTCGACTTGCCGTTCTCCCGGCTGATCAGGACGGCCAGCTCGTCGCGATCCCGGATCATCAGCTCGTAGGCGCGACGCAGCGCCTCCGAGCGCTCACGCGGCGCGGCGCGCGACCACGGACCGAAGGCGGCATCGGCACGGGCGACGGCGGCACCGGCATCCTCGACCCCGAGGTCGGGCACGTGCGCGACGACCTCGAGTGTCGCCGGATCCTCGACGGCGAAGGTGTCCCGCGTCATCGCGTGGCCGCCAGGCAGCGCTCGATCACGCCGAGCGCCTCGGTGAGCAGGTCGTCGCCGATGCTCAGCGGCGGCAGGAACCGCAGCACGTTGCCGTAGGTGCCGCAGGTCAGCACGATCACGCCCTCGCGGTGGGCGAGCGTCGCGATCTCCCTGGCCAGCGCGGGATCGGGTACGCCGGTCCCCTCCCCGACGAGCTCGACGGCGAGCATCGCGCCACGTCCGCGCACCTCGCCGATCCGGCCGTCGCGGGCCTGGAGCTCACGCAGACCGGCGGTCATCAGCGTGCCGATGTCGCGGGCGCGCTGGACGAGTCCCTCGCGCTCGATCGTCTCGATCACCGCCAGCGCAGCAGCGCAGGCCAGCGGGTTGCCGCCGTACGTGCCACCGAGTCCACCGGCGTGGACGGCGTCCATGATCTCCGCGCGGCCGGTCACCGCGGAGAGCGGCAGTCCTCCGGCAATGCCCTTGGCGGTGACGATCAGGTCGGGCACCACGCCCTCGTG
>CAZTHV010000485.1:0-2094 GCA_964613165.1 uncultured Marmoricola sp. | reverse complement strand
TGATGAACAAGGGGCTGGAGGTGATCGAGGCGCACTTGCTCTTCGACATCCCCTTCGAGGCGATCGAGGTGGTGGTGCACCCGACCAGCGTGGTCCACTCGATGGTCGAGTTCACCGATGGATCGACGCTCGCCCAGGCGTCTCCGCCGACGATGACGATCCCGATCGCGCTCGGCATGGCCTGGCCGGACCGGGTCCCCGGCACGGCGCCTCCGGTCGACTGGAGCACCGCGCAGGCGTGGGAGTTCTTCCCGCTGGACGACGAGGCGTTCCCGGCCGTACGCCTGGCCCGCGCGGCCGGGGAGCGCGGCGGCACCGCGCCCGCGGTCTACAACGCCGCCAACGAGGAGTGTGTGGCGGCGTTCCGCGACGGCCGACTGCCCTTCCTCGGCATCGTCGACACAGTTGCCGACGTCCTGACCAGGCACGACGTAGGCTCGTCGGCGACCGATCTGACCTTGGACGACGTCCTCGCGGCCGATGCCTGGGCCCGAGACGAGACCCGCACGCTGCTGGAGAAGAACTAGCGATGACCGCTCTGCTCTACCTCGCCGGCGTCGTCCTCTTCGTGGTCGGCCTGGCCGTCTCCATCGCACTCCACGAGTGCGGGCACATGGTGCCGGCCAAGCGCTTCGGGGTCAGGGTGCCGCAGTTCTTCGTGGGCTTCGGGCGGACCGTCTGGTCGACCCGGCGTGGCGACACCGAGTACGGCCTCAAGGCATTCCCGCTGGGCGGCTACGTCAAGCTCGTCGGGATGCTGCCGCCGCACCCTGACGGTGCTCCCCGCAGGGAGGGCGGCTTCGCCCGCCTGATCGCCGACGCCCGCGAGGCCGACCGCGAGCTGGTCCGGCCGGGCGACGAGGACCGGATGTTCTACCGACTGTCCTGGTGGAAGAAGGTCATCGTCATGTTCGGCGGGCCGCTGGTGAACCTGGTGCTCGCCTTCGGTCTCTTCGCCAGTGTCTTCGCGATCTTCGGTGTTCCACAGGCCAGCACCACCATCGCGGGAGTGGCCGACTGCGTGGTCGCGGTGCGCCCGGGCCAGGCGACGCCCGCCTGCACCGACGACGACCCCGCTTCGCCGGCCAAGCAGGCCGGTCTGCGCGCCGGGGACCGGGTGGTCAAGGTGGACGACACCGTCATCACGTCCTACGAGCAGCTGCAGCGGCTGATCCGCGCCAACGGCCAGCGCACCGTCGACCTCACCGTCGTCCGCGACGGTGAGACGCTGGTCCTCCCGGCGACCACTCAGGTCAACGACCTCCCCTCGCTGGATCCGGCCGCTGCGGACCAGGTCGTAGCGGTGGGCTACCTCGGCATCACGCCCCGGCAGGAGAGCATCCGCCAGGGCCCGATCTTCACGGTGCGGCAGATGGGCACCTACACCGTCGAGACCGCCAAGGCGCTGGCCGGCTTCCCGGCCAAGCTGTGGGGTGTCGCCAAGGCCGTCGTCGGCGTCGAGGAGCGCGATCCCAACGGCCCGGTGAGCGTCGTGGGCGTCAGCCGCATCGCCGGCGAGGTCGCCGCCGAGAAGCGGATCGACGTGGGCGACAAGCTCGCCTCGCTGCTGATGCTGCTCGGTGGGGTGAACCTCTTCGTCGGCATGTTCAACCTGGTGCCGCTGACGCCGCTGGACGGCGGCCGGATCGCCGGGGCGCTCTACGAGGGCGTCCGCAACGGCGTACGCCGGCTGCGCGGCAAGACCGGTCGCTGGTACTTCGACGAGGCACCGCTGCTGCCGCTGACGTACACCATCGCCGGGCTGATCCTGGTGATGTCGGTGCTGCTCATGTACGCCGACATCGTCGCGCCGGTCAGCGCCTGAGTCGTTCGTCGTCGCCGGTAGCCTGGGAGTCATGACGACCGTCTCCCTCGGCATGCCGAGCGCTCCGCCTCCGGTCCTCGCGCCCCGGCGCCCGACCCGTCAGATCAGGGTCGGCAAGGTCGGAGTCGGCAGCGAGTCGCCGGTCTCGGTCCAGTCGATGTGCACCACGCTGACCGCCGACGTGAACTCGACGCTGCAGCAGATCGCCGAGCTCACCGCAGCCGGCTGCGACATCGTCCGGGTCGCCTGCCCCTCTCAGGACGACGCCG
>CAZTHV010000484.1:0-2099 GCA_964613165.1 uncultured Marmoricola sp. | reverse complement strand
TGGGCGCTGGCGATGCGCTACCGCGAGGACTACGCCTCGGTGGACGTGCCGATGCTGCCGGTGCTGCGCAGCGGCCAGCAGGTGGCCAGCCAGATCGTCGTCTACTCCTGGGCGATGGTGGCGGTCTCGCTGCTGCTCGTTCCGGTCGCCGGCACCGGCTGGGTCTACCCGGCCGCCGCGGTCGTCCTCGGCGGCTACTTCCTGGTGGAGGCGCACCTGATGTGGGTCCGCTCCCGCCGCAGCGACGAGCTCTCGGTGATCAAGCCGATGCGGCTCTTCCACTGGTCCAACCTCTACCTCTCGCTCCTCTTCGTCGCCGTCGCGCTGGACCCCCTCCTCACCCGCTGACTCCTGACACCACTTTGCTTCTCTGAAGTGGTGCAGCTTGGCGCCATCAGGCGTGGCTGGAGCGGCCGCCGTACGTGACGACGGTGGGGCAGCGACCCCGGCGGTCACCCGGGATGGAGGGGGCGTACCGTCGAAAACGGTACTGGTTCCCAGAGGAGATGATGCGCGTGTCAGCGAGCCAGAGAATGTCCATCCGAGAGGTCGACCCGGACGCCTACAAGGCCGTCTTCGGTCTGCAGAAGTACGTCAACTCCGGTCAGCTCGGCAAGCGGCTGATCGCGCTCGTCGACATCCGAGCCTCACAGATCAACCACTGCGCCTGGTGCCTGGACATGCACGTGGCGGAGGCCAGGGAGGCCGGCGCCACACAGCGGCAGCTCGACCTGGTCGCCGCGTGGCAGGAGGCGGGGGCACTGTTCTCCGAGCGCGAGCAGGCCGCGTTGGCCTTCACCGAGCAGGTGACCCTGATCAGCGAGGATGGCGTGTCGGACGATGTGTGGGCCCGGGTCCGTGCGGCCTTCAGCGAGCAGGAGGTCATCGAGCTGCTCATGACGGTGGCGACGATCAACGTCTGGAACCGCATGAACGTGACGGTCCGCACCGAGCTGCCACCGCAGCCGGCCGTCCCCAGCGTCTGAGGGAGCAGCATCTGACGGGCCGGCACCCTGCTGGCTCGGAGAGGCCGAGGCTGCTGGTAGTGTCGCGGTCGAAGCACGACATCCTTTAACGAGCCGTCCGGAGAGGCGGAGAAGGAGGTCAGGCGCGATGCCGCCTACCCAGGATCAACCAGCCCGGGCCGACGTGAGAGTCGTCTTGGACGCCCGTGACATCGACCGGGCGTTGACCCGCATCTCGCACGAGATCCTCGAGCGTCAGAAGGGCGCGGCCGGGATCGTCGTACTCGGAATCCCCACTCGCGGCGTGCATCTGGCCCGTCGGATCGGCGAGCGGATCGCCGCGGTCGAGGGCACCGACGTGCCGGTCGGCTCGCTGGACGTGACGATGTACCGCGACGACCTGAGGATGCGGCCCGCCCGGGCGCTGCTGCCCACCGAGATCCCGCCGGGCGGCATCGACGATCAGGTGGTCGTCCTCGTCGACGACGTGCTCTACTCCGGCCGGACCATCCGGGCCGCACTCGACGCCATGAACGACATCGGGCGGCCGCGCGCCGTACGGCTGGCGGTCCTGGTCGACCGCGGCCACCGCGACCTGCCGATCCGGGCCGACTTCGTCGGCAAGAACCTGCCCACCTCGACCCAGGAGAAGGTCGCGGTCCGGGTCAAGGAGCACGACGGAGAGGACAGCGTGAGCATCGGGGCCCAGAGCGAGGGCAGCGGCTCGTGAAGAAGCACCTGCTGAGCGCTGGCGACCTGACCCGCGACGACGCCGAGCTGATCCTGTCCACCGCCGAGGAGCTGCGCTCCTTGGCCGACCGGCCGATCAAGAAGCTGCCCGCGCTGCGGGGGCGCACGGTGGTCAACCTCTTCTTCGAGGACTCCACCCGGACCCGGATCTCCTTCGAGGCGGCGGCCAAGCGGCTCTCCGCCGACGTCATCAACTTCTCCGCCAAGGGCTCCTCGCTGAGCAAGGGCGAGTCGCTCAAGGACACCGCATTGACGCTGGAGGCCATGGGCGCGGACGCGGTCGTCGTCCGGCACTGGGCCTCCGGCGCGCCGCACAACCTCGCCCATGCCGGCTGGTCGCGCGCCAGCGTGCTCATGAGTGCCGTCGCCGGCGTTGAGCACGCT
>CAZTHV010000483.1:0-2110 GCA_964613165.1 uncultured Marmoricola sp. | reverse complement strand
CTTCATCGGTCGCGACCACGACGAGATCGCCGGCTATCGCGCGCAGTGGCAGACGCTCGTCGACGGCGGCGAGCAGGATCGCTTCTCGCTCGCGGACGACCCGCTGCCTCCGCTGCCGGCCCCGGAGCTGCCCCGCGTCCGGCTGAAGAGCCGGGCGTGACCGCGGCCATCCTCGTCGAGGACGGCGTCGCTCGCTGCCCGTGGGCCGGCCCGCCCGGGACGATGCGCGACTACCACGACACCGAGTGGGGGCTCCCCGTCCTGGGTGAGGACGCGCTGTTCGAGCGGATGGTGCTCGAGGGCTTCCAGGCCGGCCTGTCCTGGCGCACGATCCTGGACAAGCGGGAGCGGTTCCGCGAGGTCTTCGGCGGGTTCTCGGTCGACCGCGTGGCAGCGATGACCGACGCCGAGCTGGACGCGCTGATGGGCGACCCCGGCATTGTCCGCAACCGGGCCAAGATCCAGGCGACCCGGCGCAACGCCCGGGCGACGGTCGACCTCCGGGCGGACGGCGGCCTGGTGGCCTTCGTGGAGTCCTTCGCGCCGTCCACGACGCCGGCACCGCGGCGGACCCGCGATCTCCCGACCACCTCCGCGGAGTCACTGGCTCTCTCCAAGGCCCTCAAGAAGAAGGGCTTCGGCTTCGTCGGCCCCACGACGGTCTTTGCGCTCTTCGAGGCCGTCGGCTACGTCGACACCCACCTGGTGGACTGCTTCAGGCGAGGCTCGTCCGGCCGCTGGTAGTCCCGGGGCTGCCTGGGCTCTTGAGACTGGATGGAGGTAGCACATGGTGCTACCGTGTGCCACATGAGCGCTCAGCCTGAGATCAGTCAGCGCGATCTGCGCCTGCGCTCGAAGGAGATCATGGACTCCGTCGAGCATGGCAAGGCCTTCACAATCACTCGAGACGGTCGTCGGATCGGCGAGCTCATCCCGCTTCGCCGCCGCCGCACTTTCGTCTCGCGCGTCGACTTCGTCACCGGTGGCATCGAGATCGCGCCGATCGATGCCGCGCGGTTCCGAGGCGATCTCGACCGGGTGATCGATGCCGACGCGGCGGATCCCTATGCCCGCTGAGCGCCGATCCGAGCTGGGCGATCGTGGACTGATCGACACCAACATCGTCATTCTGCGGACGTGGATCGAGCCAGCCGCGCTTCCCGCTGAGGTGGCGATCAGCTCGGTGACCTTGGCCGAGCTGTCCGCGGGGCCGCATGTCGTCGTCGGCGACGATGCGGAGGCTCGGTTGGAGAGGGCGCGGCGCATCGCGATCGTGCAGCGGGCCGAGAGTGAGTTCGATCCCATCGAGTTCGATGCGACCGCCGCGCGGATCTACGGCCAGCTGGCGGGGGCAGTGGTGGCCTCCGGTCGTGCGCCGCGCCGACGCCATGCGGACCTGCAGATCGCCGCGACCGCGATCGCGGCGGGGTTGCCGCTCTACACGACGAACCCCGACGACTACGCCGGTCTCGAGCCGTGGCTCACCGTGGTGCCGGTTCCGCGCCCCGCGGCGGCACCTTGACCGCCGTGAGGCTCAGCGGCCGACCGAGCGCGGGTCGAAGCCGAAGGGCAGCTCCAGGCGGTGGGCGCGCATCAGCGCCTCGTCGGTGAGGACGTCGTAGGTGCGGCCATCGGCGACGACGACCCCGTCGGAGAGCACGACCGAGCGGGGGCAGAGCTCCAGGGCGTACGGCAGGTCGTGGGTCACCATCAGCACGGTCACGTCCAGCGATCGCAGGAGGTCGGCCAGCTCCCGGCGGGAGGCGGGGTCGAGGTTCGAGGACGGCTCGTCCAGCACCAGGATCTCCGGCTCCATCACCAGGACCGTGGCCACGGCGACCCGCCGGCGCTGTCCGAAGGAGAGGTGGTGCGGCGGCCGGTCGGCGTACTCGGCCATGCCGACCTTCTCTAGGGCGTCGAGCACCCGCCGGTCGAGATCGGCGCCGCGCACGCCGAGGTTGCGCGGCCCGAAGGCGATGTCCTCGCGGACGGTCGCGGAGAAGAGCTGGTCGTCGGGGTCCTGGAAGACGATCCCCACCCGCCGCCGTATCTCCATCAGGTGCTCCCGCGAGACCGGCAGGCCGGCGCCGGCTCGGTGGCCGTCTCCGGC
>CAZTHV010000482.1:0-2123 GCA_964613165.1 uncultured Marmoricola sp. | reverse complement strand
TGCGCGACTACGTCCATGTGCAGGATCTCGCTCTCGCGCACGTCGCCGCTGCCAGGCGGCTCGCTGCCGGGCAGCCGGTCGAGCCGGTCTACAACCTGGGCAGCGGCAACGGCTCGTCGGTGCGGCAGATCATGGACGCGATGCGCGAGGTGACCGCGATCGCCTTCACCCCCGAGGTAGGCCCGCGCAGGCCCGGCGATCCGGCCCGGATCGTCGCCACCGGCGAGCTCGCCGCCCGCGACCTGGACTGGGCGATGCGGCATTCGCTGACCGACATGGTCGCCTCCGCGTGGCGGGCCCGCAGCGCCGCTACGGCATGATCACGCCATGACCATCACTGATCTCTTCCGTCTCGACGGCAAGGTCGCCGTCGTCACCGGCGCCTCCTCCGGCCTGGGAGTGGCGTTCGCGCAGGCACTGGCAGAGGCCGGCGCCGACGTCGCCCTGGGCGCCCGGCGGGCGGATCGCCTCGCCGATACGGCCGCGCTCGTCGAGGCCGCCGGCCGGCGGGCACTGAGCGTGGCGACGGATGTGGCCGACCCGGCTTCGTGCCAGGCACTGGTGGACGCCGCTGTCGCCGAGTTCGGCCGGGTCGACATCCTGGTCAACAACGCGGGCATCGGCACTGCGGTGGCGGCGACCCGGGAGACCCCCGAGCAGTTCCGCGACGTGATCGACATCAACCTCAACGGCTGCTACTGGATGGCCCAGGCCTGCGGACGGGCGATGCAGCCGGGCAGCTCGATCATCAACATCTCCTCCGTGCTCGGCATCACCACCGCGGCGCTCCCCCAGGCGGCGTACGCCTCCTCCAAGGCCGGCCTCATCGGCCTGACCCGCGACCTGGCGCAGCAGTGGACCGGCCGCAGGGGCATTCGGGTCAACGCGGTCGCTCCCGGCTTCTTCACCTCGGAGATGACCGACCAGTACCCACCGGGCTACCTGGAGAGCCAGCAGGCCCGGATCCCGGCGGGTCGCAAGGGCGACCCTCGCGAGCTGGCCGCCACCGTCGTCTTCCTCGCCTCCGACGCCGCCGGCTACATCACCGGGCAGACGCTTCCGGTCGACGGCGGGATGACGATCACCTGACCCACGGCCTGCTGGCCCGGTGGGCGGACCTCGACGCAGCGGCTTCGAGGGCTCGTGCCCCGCTGACGGGTCAGCGGGGCACGATCACCGACTCACTCCCGAGTCAGCCCCGTCACTCGTGGATGGCCCGGGGGATGCTCCGATTGGCGATCCGGTTCTCCGAGTCGACCATCCAGGCGAGCTGCTCCAACCGCTCCAGGATGGCGTGGAGGATGTCCGCGGTGGTCGGGTCCTCCTCGTCGACCTCGTCGTGGATGCGACGAGCCGTGCCCGCGGTGGCGTACAGCGCCGCGGTGATCAGGTCCACGGTCTCGCCGGTGTCCACCTCGTCGGCGGGGAACGGCGCCAGGCTGCTCTGCTCCGCCACCGTGGCCACGCGGCCGTCCGGCGTGATGTAGAGCGCGCGCATCCGCTCGGCCACCTGATCGGAGAACTCGCGCGCTGCGTCGACGATCTCGTCCAACTGCAGGTGCAGGTCGCGGAAGTTCTTGCCGACGACGTTCCAGTGCGCCTGCTTTCCCTGCAGATGCAGGTCGATCAGGTCGACGTGGAGCGCCTGCAGATGATCGGCGAGCCGCTGCGAGGCCCGGAAGGGCGGCTGCGCTACGTGCGGGACCTTGCTCTGAATGGTATCGGTCATGGTCGTTACCTCCTGTTGCGGACAATGCCCAGTCAATCAGCTTTTCTTGAATGATTCCAGTAAAGGAAGGCTGCCCTCAGTGATCCGGATCGCACTTCACCGGACCGGGTACCCGTTACCGCCGGTGGCATGAGAAAGTGAGTCTTTGCACACCGTGGCTGCACGTGCAGCATGCCGGTGTGCCCGAACGCCGCCGGATCCGGACCATGAGGCTGACGATCGTCAGTCTGGGACCCGAAAGGACCATCCGTGAGCGGCCTTGACGAGAAGTTGCACTCCATCTACGACGAGGTGCTGCGGCGCAATCCCGGCGAGGCGGAGTTCCACCAGGCCGTCCGCGAGGTCCTCGAGAGCCTGGCCCCGGTGGTCGCCAAGCACTCGCAGTACGCCGACG
>CAZTHV010000481.1:0-2124 GCA_964613165.1 uncultured Marmoricola sp. | reverse complement strand
TCCTTGAACTCCTCGTAGAGCGACTCCGCCACGGCCTTGGTGGTGTCCAGGCCGATCAGGTCGGCGAGCGCCAGCGGGCCCTGCGGGTGCGCGGCACCGAGGACGAGACCACGGTCGATGTCCTCGGCCGTGGCGAAGCCCGACTCCAGCATCCGGATGGCGGAGAGCACGAACGGGATCAGCAGTGAGTTCACCACGAAGCCGGCGCGGTCCTGGCAGTCGATCGCGGTCTTGCCCAGCGCTCCCTCGACGAAGGAGCGAGCCTGGTCGACCGTGTCGGCGGAGGTGAGCAGGCTCGGCACCAGCTCGACCAGTGAGAGCACCGGGACCGGATTGAAGAAGTGGATGCCGAGGACCTGCTGGGGCCGACTGGTCACCACGCCCAGCTTCATCACCGGGATGGAGGAGGTGTTGCTCGCCAGGATCGCGTCCGGCGAGGTCACGATCCGGTCCAGCTCCTTGAACAGGGCGACCTTGGCCGCCTCGTCCTCGACGATGGCCTCGATCACCAGGTCGCGGTCTGCCAGCTCCCCCAGATCGACGCTCACGCTGATCCGAGTGAGCACCGACGAGGCGTCGTCGATCTTGCCGCGCTTCTCGGCGCGGCGCAGCGACGCCTCGATCCGCTCCCGCCCCGCCTGCGCCGCGTCGGCGGAGGACTCCACCACGATGACGTCGAGACCCGCGCGCGCCGAGACCTCCGCGATCCCAGACCCCATCAGGCCCGCGCCCACCACACCGATTCGTTCCATCACAGTCCCACCATCTGTTCCAGCCATGCGGACATTCTGCTTCGGCCGCATTCGCCGTCGTGCACCGGTACGGCGTGTCGGCACTTCCGGCGCTATCGGCGCAGTCCGACGATGGCAACGCCCGAGCGCACCTTGTGCTTGCGGTTGATCGAGATCAGCACGGCGGTCCAGGGCTCCAGCTGCCGCGCCAGCCGCAGGGCACCCGCGTCGATGCCCGGCTTGCCGGTCACCGCAGCAGCAAGATCGACCACGATCGCCTTCGCACCCGTGTCGTCGCCGCAGACCAGGACGTCCTCGTGAGCGAGCGACTCCTCACCGAGGAGCGTCACGGCGGAGAGGTGGTGGAAGGCGCCGACGAGCCTGGCGTCGGGCACCAGCTCCTGGGCCGTCTCCGCAGCCGAGGTCGGGCCGAGATCGAGGCCGTATGCGCCGGCCCTGTCGAAGCCGAGCGGGTTGACGCAGCTGATCACGACCTTGCCCGCCAGCGCCGGGGCCAGCGTCCGCACCAGCTCGTCGTGCCCGCCGTACGGGACCGCCAGCAGCACGATGTCGGCGGCATCGGCCGCGGCGAGGTTGGCCGCGGCGGTGATGTCACCCGCTCCCCCCGGAAGCCGGCCGGCCAGCTCGCCGGCCGCGGCGGCCGCGCGGTCCGCGTCGCGCGAGCCCAGGATCACGCTCCGGCCGGCTCGGGCGAACCGGAGCCCGAGGCCCTGGCCCTGCGGTCCGGTGCCGCCGATGATCGCGATCGTGCTCATTGCGCCTCCTGAACGGGATGGCCCACCAGCGGCAGCCGGCGGAGCTGTGGCACCTCGAATGCGGCAGCGGCCGCCTGTCGTTCGGCGCTGACCGGCCCGTAGGTCGTGGACCGCTGCCTCGCGGGCCTGCCGAGATCGGCGGCGAGCCGCTCCAGCTCGGCCACGGTCTTGGAGGAGCCGTTCTCCGCGCCGGCCATCCTGCTGATGGTCTCCTCCATCAACGTGCCGCCCAGGTCGTTGGCGCCACCGGTCAGCATCGCCTTGGTTCCGTCGTCGCCGAGCTTGACCCAGCTGGTCTGGACGTTGGCGATCCGGCCGTGCAGCAGGATCCGCGCCAGCGCGTGCACGACCCGGTTCTCTCGCGGCGTCGCTCCCGGACGAGCCTTGCCGGCCAGGTAGAGCGGGGCGTTCTGGTGGATGAAGGGCAGCGCCACGAACTCGGTGAACCCGCCGGTGTCGTCCTGGATCGAGGCCAGCGTGCGCAGATGGGCCAGCCAGTGCCGGGGACCGTCGACGTGGCCGTACATCATCGTCGAGGACGAGGGCAGCCCGATCTCGTGCGCGGTGGAGACGATCTCGATCCAGCTCGCGGCGGGGAGCTTGCCCTTGGTCAGCAC
>CAZTHV010000480.1:0-2126 GCA_964613165.1 uncultured Marmoricola sp. | reverse complement strand
GTTCGCGAGTGCCTACATGGCGCTGGGCATCGAGGTGGTGCTGATCTCCTCGCGCGACCGGGTGCTGCCGGGCGAGGACGCCGACGCCGCTCAGGTGCTGGAGGACGTCCTCACCCGCCGCGGCATGCAGGTGCTGTCGCGCTCCCGGATGGAGTCGGTGACCCGCGACGGCGAGACCGTCACGGTGACTCTCACCGACGGCCGCACGGTGACCGGCTCGCACTGCCTGCTCGCGCTCGGCTCCATCCCCAACACCGCGGGGCTCGGTCTGGCGGAGGCCGGGGTCAGACTCGACGACGGCGGCTTCGTCGCCGTGGACAGGGTGTCGCGGACGCCCGCGCGGGGCGTGTACGCCGCCGGCGACTGCACCGGCGTGCTGATGCTGGCCTCCGTCGCGGCGATGCAGGGCCGGATCGCGATGTGGCACGCGCTGGGCGACGCGGTGAAGCCGTTGGACCAGAGGCTGGTGTCCAGCAACGTCTTCACCGCACCGGAGATCGCCACCGTCGGCTGGTCGCAGCGGGCGGTCGACGCGGGCGAGATCGACGCCGAGGTGGTCCGCCTCGACCTCGCCGGCAACCCCCGGGCCAAGATGCAGGGCGTGCACGACGGCTTCGTGAAGCTGCTCTGCCGTCCCGGCATCGGGACGGTCGTGGGCGGCGTGGTGGTGGGGCCACGGGCGAGCGAGCTGATCCATCCGGTGGCGGTCGCGGTGGCGGAGTCGCTGACCGCCGACCAGCTGGCCCAGGCGTTCACCGTCTACCCCTCGATGAGCGGCTCGATCGCCGAGGCGGCGCGGCGCCTACACCGCAGGCGATAAACTACATTTGTGTAGTTATTGCCGGTATATCCGGTTCGCTGTCTTTATGGGAAAAAACGGACATACTGGGACGGTAGTGTCTCCTGTCGTCTTCTGGTGTCCCCCATGCCTTCTCTCCTCCCGTTCCGTTCGGCCGCCGTCGTGCTCGCCCTCGCCTGCTCCCTCGCGATCGCCCCAGCGGTCAGCGCGCGTCCCAGCGCCGATGCGTGGGTGCCCGTCTCCGGCAGTGCGCCGATCACGATCACCGGTAGCGGCTACGGCCACGGCCGCGGGATGTCCCAGTACGGCGCCCTGGGCGCCGCCCTCGCCGGTCTCCGCTATCCGCAGATCCTGGCGTTCTACTACCCGGGTACGACGCTGACGACCCAGAGGACCGGGATCCGGGTGCTGATCTCGGCGGACGACGACAAGAACGTGATCGTCCGTGGAGCGCCGGGACTCCGGGTGGTGGACCGCGGTCTCAAGCGAGCCTTCCCGCTGCCGGTACGCGACCCGAACGGCGCCGGCATCCGGATGTGGCGGCTCAAGCATGCGGCCGGCAAGACCACCCTCGCCTACCGTGCCGGCGACGGCTGGAAGGCCCACCGGCTGCAGGGCCGGGCCGCGCTGGCCGGCAGCGGCGTCTTCCGCTCGGCGTCGAAGCGGCTCACCCTCCGGGTGCGCGGGACCGACCGCGTCTACCGGGGCCGGATGCTGCTCTCCGGCACCGACACGATCAACCTGGTCGCGATGAACGCCTACCTGCGCAGCGTCGTTCCCGCGGAGATGCCGGCGTCGTGGTCGGCCGAGGCCGTGCGGGCCCAAGCGGTCGCGGCGCGGACCTATGCGATGTGGTCGCGGGCCCAGCGGCCGTCGGCGCGCTGGCACATCTGCGACACCACGGCCTGCCAGGTGTACGCCGGGGTGGCCGCCGAGCACGCGGCCAGCTCCGCCGCCGTGGTCGCGACGACCGGCCAGATCCTCACCTACCAGGGGGCTCCCGCCTTCACCCAGTTCTCCGCCAGCAGCGGCGGCTGGACGGCCCAGGGGAGCCGGCCCTACCTGGCGGCGCGGGTCGACCCCTACGACGCGACGCCGGCCAACAAGGTGCACACCTGGACCAAGGCGGTCGACCCGAGCGTGCTCCAGCGGGCCTATCCCGCACTCGGCGCGCTGGTCCGGATCCGGGTCGCTGCTCGGGACGGCAACGGCGAGTGGGGCGGCCGGGTGACCAGCCTGGTGCTCGACGGCACATCGTCGGAGGTGACCATCACCGGGGACCGCGCCCGCAGCCTGCTCGGGCTGCGCTCGACGCTGTTCACCCTGG
>CAZTHV010000479.1:0-2131 GCA_964613165.1 uncultured Marmoricola sp. | reverse complement strand
TTCACCTCGCCGCCGATGATGCACGCGCTGGCCAAGGTCGGCTTCCAGCAGAGCTACACCTACTTCACCTGGCGCAACACCCGCGACGAGCTGGCGGCGTACCTCTGGGAGGTCGCCCACGACTCCGCGCACTTCATGCGGCCGAACTTCTTCGTCAACACCCCCGACATCCTGCACGCGTTCCTGCAATACGGCGGTCACGCGGCGTTCCGGATCCGCGCGGTGCTGGCGGCCATGGGCAGCCCCAGCTGGGGGATGTACGCCGGGTTCGAGCTCTACGAGCATCTGGCCCTGCGACCGGGCAGCGAGGAGTACCTCGACTCGGAGAAGTACCAGATCCGCATCCGCGACTGGGCGACGGCCGAGCGGGAGGGCACGACCCTGGCGCCGTACGTGACCGCCCTCAACCGCATCCGCCGCGAGCATCCCGCGCTCCAGCAGCTGCGCGATCTGACCATCCTGGCCAGCGACGACCCGCATGTGCTCGCCTTCGCCAAGCGCTCCGCTCCGAGCTCGGCGGGCCGGGACGTGGTCATCGTGGTGGTCAACGTCGACCCACACGCCGCGCACGAGACGATGATCCGCCTCGATCCCGCGGCGCTCGGCCTCCCCGGCGCCCAGCAAGGGGCCCAGCAAGGGGCCGGCTTCACCGTCCACGACGAGCTGAGCGGGCAGACCTGGGAGTGGGGCCGCGACAACTACGTCCGGCTCGACCCGGCCGTCGAGGTGGCGCACATCCTCTCGGTCCGGAGCAACACGCCGACCCGGCCCGGACGGGAATGAGAACGTCGTAGTTGATGGTTCAAGTAGATAGGGCCCACCTCAGGACCCTGGAATCTCTTGAGCTCTCTTGGAGGTACATCGATGGACGTCGTCTTCCTGATCGCCCGGATCCTCTTCGTCGGCCTGTTCCTGGCCTCGGCCCTCGGGCATCTGACCCAGACCACCGCCATGGCCGGGTACGCCGCCTCGAAGGGCGTGCCGTCCGCCAAGGCCGCCACCTGGGGCTCCGGTCTGCTCATCCTCGTCGGCGCGCTGATGGTGCTGCTCGGGGTCTGGGGCGACCTCGGCGCGATCCTGCTCGTGGTCTTCCTGGTGCCGACCGCCCTGCTGATGCACGCCTTCTGGAAGGAGACCGACCCGATGGCCAAGCAGATGGAGATGGTCCAGTTCAACAAGGACGTGGCTCTGGCAGGCGCCGCCCTCGCCTTCTACGTCGTCTTCTACGGCGACCCCGGACTGACGATCACCGCACCGCTGTTCAGCTGAGCGGCACGGCCTGCTCGCCTGGCCCGCGGAGCCCCCAGGATGATCGTGCTCACGGTCACCCGAGGGCTCCGCGGGCCGGGCGTTTGCGTTCGTCCGCGGTGTTCGCGAGTGTGGACCCATGGGTACCTCCTCCAAGCCCGTGGTCCGCCGCGGGCCGGTGAGGAGGTGCGCATGAACGAGCCGGCGATCGACATGCCCGGCGACGAGCCCGAGTGGTTCAAGACCGCGGTCTTCTACGAGGTGCTGGTCCGCTCCTTCTTCGACTCCGACGGCGACGGGGTCGGCGACTTCAAGGGCCTGACCCAGAAGCTGGACTATCTCGCCTGGCTCGGCGTGGACTGCCTGTGGGTGCCGCCGTTCTTCACCTCGCCGCTGCGCGACGGCGGCTACGACGTCGCCGACTACACCGGGATCCTCCCCGAGTGCGGCACGATCGAGGACTTCGCCGAGTTCGTCCAGGAGGCCCACGCCCGTGGCATCAGGGTGATCATCGACTTCGTCGTGAACCACACCAGCGACGCCCACCCCTGGTTCCAGGCCAGTCGCGAGGATCCGGACGGCGACTACGGTGATTTCTATGTCTGGTCCGACACCGACGATCTCTACAGCGAGGCGCGGATCATCTTCGTCGACACCGAGCCGTCGAACTGGACCTGGGACCCCGTGCGCCAGCAGTACTACTGGCACCGGTTCTTCTCCCACCAGCCGGACCTGAACTACGACAACCCGCGGGTCCACGAGGCGATCCTGGACGCGATGAGGTTCTGGCTCGACATGGGCCTGGACGGCTTCCGCCTCGACGCCGTGCCCTACCTCTACGAGCGGCCCGGCACCAACGGCGAGAACCTCCCGGAGACGCACG
>CAZTHV010000478.1:0-2134 GCA_964613165.1 uncultured Marmoricola sp. | reverse complement strand
GCGCCGGAGCGCACGCCCGGCACGCTGACCTCCCAGACGCCGGAGCCGTGGAGACGGGTCATCGACGCCCCGCCGCCGTCCCAGTCGTTGAAGTCCCCCTTGACCTGGACCTCGCGGGCATTCGGCGCCCACACGGCGAACCGGGTGCCCCCCGGGCCGGGCCGCGCGCCCAGTGCCTCCCAGAGCCGCTGGTGCGAGCCCTCGCCGATGAGGTGGAGATCGACCTCTCCCAAGGTGCCCTCTGTCATAGCTCCTGCACCTCCGTCAGCCGGAGGATCGCCGCGAGCGGGATCTCCTGCCATCCGGGCCGGTTGCGTGCCTCGTAGACGGTCTCGTAGATCGCCTTGTCCGCGACGTATGCCGCGATCAGCGTCTCCTCCTGGCCGGTGAGCGGACGGCCACGGGTCTCGGCGTAGCCGGCCAGGAACGCCTTGGAGTTGCGCGCCACCCACTCCTCGGCGCGGTAGCCGATCTGCGCGGCCTCACTGTCCGGTTCGACTGCGCTGTGCAGATCCCGCTGCACGATCCGCGCGGCGTAGTCGAAGGAGCGCAGCATCCCGGCGACGTCGCGCCAGGGCGAGTCCGGCCGGCGGCGCTCGGCCAGCGGCTTGGCCGGCTCGCCCTCGAAGTCGACCAGCTTCCAGCCCAGGGAGGTGCGCAGCGTCTGTCCGAGGTGGAGGTCGCCATGAATGCGCTGCACCGCGCCGTCGCAGTCGTGCACCGCGTCCAGCATCGCCGCCAGAGCGGGCGCTCGCGCGGCCAGCTCGGGCACGATCTCGACCGCGGCGTCGAGCCGGTCGTGCATGGTCTTGGCCGCCGCCGCGGGATCGAGCCTGCCGGCGGGGAAGGCGGCGCGCAGCTGCTCGTGGATCTCGGCGACCGCGACGCCGAGCCGGTGGGCCTCGCCGGCGAAGTCCCCGCCGACCTCGCCGGCATAGAGATCGGCCTCCATGTAGAGGTTGCGCACGCTGGCCAGGGCGAGCTCCCAGCCGTCGCTGGCGGTCCGCAGGAAGCGCTGGAGCAGGCCCAGGTGCAGCACCTCGGCGGACGACCCGCCGGGGACCTCGACCCAGCCGTAGAGCGAGGCGATGTGCGAGCTGTCGGCCTCGGTGAGCGCGTGGAGGATCTCGATGTCGGGGTTGACGCCGGGGGTGATCCGGCGGAAGAGCTTGAGCAGGCTGTCCTCGCCGAACGCCACCGAGCTGTTGCTCTGCTCGGCCGAGAGCAGGGTGGAGTGCACGCTGGTGTCGAGCTCCGGCTCGCCCACTCGCTGGAAGACGAGGCCGGGCGCTGCCGGATGACCGGCGAACGCCTCCAGCCAGGCTGCCATGGCGAAGCGGTCGTGCACGGCGTCGTAGAGGTGCCTGCCCTCGTGCACGCCGATCAGGGCGTGCTCCAGCCGCTCCTGCGGCTCGGCGTACGACGCCACGACGACCTGGTAGACGTCGCTGGTCCCGTCGTCGTAGACGACCTCGGTCAGCTGGACCCGTATGCCCGGGTCGCCGTCCTCGCGCAAGGGGACGGTCCGCACGCCGGCCACCTCGAAGTCGCGTCCCTTGCCGCCGAACCAGCGCGCCGAGCCGATGTGGTCGCGCAGCAGCGCATGCAGATCGTGCGATTCATCGCTCACTGGTCGTCCTCCGTCTCGGGGAGCCGGATCCAGTAGAAGCCGTACCCACCCAGCGTGAGGAGATACGGCAGCTCGCCGATCTGCGGGAAGCGGACGCCGCCGAGCAGCTCGATCGGGACGACGCCCTCCCAGCGCCGCAGGTCGAGCTCGACCGGCTGCGGGAAGCGGGAGAGGTTGTTGACGCAGAGCACGGTGTCGGTGCTCCCGTCCGGCATGGTGTCGTCACGGTACTCGCGCACGTAGCTGAGCACCGACGGGTTGGAGCCGCCGAGGTCGTGGAAGCCGCCCAGCCCGAAGCACGGGTGCTGCTTGCGCGCGTGGATCATCCGCCGGGTCCAGTGCAGCAGCGAGGAGGCGTTGTCCAGCCCGGCCTCCACGTTGACCGCCTGGTACCCGAAGACCGGGTCCTGGATGACCGGCAGGTGCAGCCGCCCCGGTGTCGCGGTGGAGAAGCCGGCGTTGCGATCGGGGGTCCACTGCATCGGGGTGCGGACTCCGTCGCGG
>CAZTHV010000477.1:0-2139 GCA_964613165.1 uncultured Marmoricola sp. | reverse complement strand
CGTACGGGGTCAGCAGGTCGATGACCTTGATGCCGGTCTCGAACATCGTGGTCTTCGACTCCAGCTGGTCGAAGGCCGGCGCCTTGCGGTGGATGCCCCAGCGCTCGTTGATCTCGAGGGTCTCACCGGGAGCGAGGTTGAGCACGTCGCCGGTGGCGTTGAAGACCTTGCCCAGGGTGACGTCGCCGACGGGCACCGAGATCGGGCCCCCGGTGTCGCGCACCTGCGCGCCGCGGACGACGCCGTCGGTCGGCTTCAGCGAGATGGCGCGAACCATGCCGTCACCGATGTGCTGCGCGACCTCGAGCGGAAGCGTCGTGGTCTCGCCACCGAGGACGACGTCGACCTCGAGCTTGTTGTAGATCCCGGGCATCTCGTCCGTGGCGAACTCGATGTCCACGACGGGTCCGATGACGCGGGCGACCCGGCCGGTGCCGCCGGCACCGGAGGTGCTCACGGCGTCTTCGCTGATGGTGGCAGTCATCTCTCTCACTCACTTCCGAAGCTGTGGTTTGCAGTTCGCGATCCGGTGCGGACGCCCGGTGGTTGCGGCGGTGGCAGTCATCTCTCTCACCGCTCCGTCATTCACTTCCAGCCGACGCGTCGGCAAGCGCATTGACGCCCCCGACGATCTCGCTGATTTCCTGGGTAATGCCGGCCTGGCGGGCCTGGTTGGCGATTCGGGTGTACTTCTTGATGAGCTCTTCGGCGTTGTCCGTCGCGGACTTCATCGCCTTCTGCCGGGCGGCCAGCTCGGACGCGGCGGCCTGCAGCAGAGCCGTGAAGATCCGGCTGGTGACGTACCTCGGCAGCAGCGCGTCCAGCACCTCGGATGCCGATGGCTCGAACTCGTACAACGGCAGGACGTCCTCCGCGGACGGCGGCGCAGCGCCATCAGGCGCCTCGACGACCTCGAGCGGAAGCAGCCGCAGCGCGACCGGCTCCTGGACGAGCATCGAGCGGAACCGGGTGTAGACGATGTGCACCTCGTCGGTGGAGTCCTGCTCCTGGTCGGCGAGGAACGCCGCGATCAGCGTCTCGGCGATGTCGCGGGCGTTGTCGTACGACGGCTGGTCGGAGTAGCCGTCCCAGGCCTTGGCGACCGGGCGGTTGCGGAACTTGTAGTACGCCGCGGCCTTGCGGCCCGAGGTGTAGAGGCTGACCGTCTTGCCCTCGCCCTTGAGCTTCTCGACGAGGCGCTCGGCCTCCTTCAAGACGCTGGATGAGTAGGCGCCGGCCAGGCCGCGGTCGCTGGTGATGACCAGGACCGAGACGTGGTCGGAGTGCTCCGGCTCGGTCACGAGGGCGTGGTCGACGTTGGAGAAGGTGGCCACCGCGGAGACCGCCCGGGTCAGCTCGCGGCTGTACGGCGAGGCCGCCTTGGCACGCTGCTGCGCCTTGATGATCCGGGACGCGGCGATGAGCTCCATCGCGCGCGTGATCTTCTTCATCGACTCCGTCGACTTGATCCGCGCGCGGTACTCGCGCACAGAGAGAGCCATCAGTGATCACCCCCTGGGGTGCTTGCCACGTCGATCAGCCCCGCTTCTGCTTGACGATCTGCTCCTGCTCGACATCCGCATCCTCGAGAGCGACGTGCTCCTCCTTGCCGGCCTTGATCGACTGGCCGTCGGAGGTCTCGAACTGGTCGAGGAAGGAGTCGTAGGCCGCCCCGAGCGACTGCTCGGTGTCGTCCTCGAACTTCTGCGTCTCCGCGATCGTGCTCAGGATCTGGGCGTGCGAGCGGCGCAGGTAGTCGAGGAACTCGTGCTCGAAGCGGAGCACGTCGTCGGTCGGCACGATGTCGAGCCGGCCGGTCGTGCCCAGCCACAGCGACGCGGTCATCTCCTCCAGCGGGTACGGCGAGTACGCGGGCTGCTTGAGCAGCGCCATCAGCCGCTGACCACGGTCGAGCTGCTGCCGCGAGGCCGCGTCGAGGTCGGAGGCGAACATCGCGAAGGCCTCCATCGCGCGGAACTGTGCCAGGTCGACCTTGAGCGAGCCGGTGACGGCCTTCATCGCCTTGGTCATCGCCGCGCCACCCACCCGGGAGACCGAGATGCCGACGTCGATCGCGGGACGCTGGTTGGCCGCGAACAGGTCGGACTGCAGGAAGATCTGGCCGTCGGTGATCGAGAT
>CAZTHV010000476.1:0-2143 GCA_964613165.1 uncultured Marmoricola sp. | reverse complement strand
GGGTCCCGGGCGGGTCTCGGCCATCTCGCGGAAGGCATCGAGCGCCTTGTCGGCCGACTCCTGGTACGGACTGGTGCCCGCGCTCAGCGCCTCGCAGACCGCGAGCGAGGTGGTGGCCCAGTCGCTCTTGTACATCCCCGGCTCGAGCATGGTGACCTTGATGTTGAACCGGTCCACCTCGTAGCGAAGCGCCTCGGTCATCGCCTCGATCGCGGCCTTGGTCGCCGAGTACATGCCCGTCAGCGGTGCCACGAACCGGGCACCCAGCGAGCTGACGTTGACGATCGTGCCGCCGCCTGCGGCGCGCATGTGCGGGACGACCGCCTTGCAGACTCGCCACTCACCCATGAAGTTCGTGTTGAACTGCCGGAAGAGCTCCTCCTCGGTCAGGTCCTCGACCGCGCCGTAGAGCCCGTAGCCGGCGTTGTTGATCACCGCGTCGATGCGGCCGTGCTCCGAGACGATCCCGGCGACCACGGAGTTGACTGCGGCCACGTCGGTCACGTCGAGGCCGACCGTGGTCAGCAGATCCTGATGCCCCTCGCGAACCTTGGCCCCGTCACGGTCGGGGTTGCGCATCGAGGCGATCACCCGATGACCACGGCGTGCTAACTCACGTGCGGCAACCTCACCGAAACCCCTCGACGCTCCGGTGATGAGCACAACGCGCTGGTCCACTTCGTTCTCCTGTATGTCGTGTGACCCGACCCACAGTCGGATGTCCTGGGGCCTAGTTTGAACATAAATTCATGATTTGAGCAAGTATTCAGGTGTTGAAAATTTCCTCAACTAGCTTTTCAATGGCTCTGGCGCGAGGCCTGACCACCACGAGACGGGTAGCGAACATGACGAAGAACGCGGATGAGACGTCCGGCGACGCAGCGACCGTCCCGGTGACACCGTCTGGGCGGGTCGGCGAGAGGACCGCCGCCAAGGCCTCCGGCAACGGCCTGACCCGGCAGGGCATCCGCACTCGCCGTCAGCTGCTCCGTGGCGCCAAGCGCGCCTTCGAGAAGCAGGGATACCACCGCACCCGCGTCTCGGACATCACCACCGCCGCGAGAACCGCGGTCGGCTCGTTCTACACCTACTTCGAGTCCAAGGAGGAGGTCTTCCACATCCTCCTGGTCGAGCTGGAGAACGAGGTGTTCGACGAGCCGACCCGGCTTCCCAGGGACGCCGCGCCGTACGACCGGCTGCACGAGACGAACCGGCTCTACTTCGAGGCCTACCGGCGCAACTCCGCATTCTGGACGGTCGTGGAGGAGGCAGCGATGCGCAACGACGCGGCGCGCCGAGTGCTGACCTCTCGCCACAGGAACAGCCGGGCGAGGACCGAGTCCGCGCTCCGGATCTGGCAGCAGCGCGGCGTTATTCCCGCACACGTCGACATCGGCTTCTGCGCCACCGCCCTGGGCGCGATGACCGAGCGCTGCGCGTACGTCTGGTTCGTGCTCGACGAGCCGATCGACTTCGAGGAGGCCGTTGACCGGATCACCCAGCTGTGGGCGCAGGTGCTGGAGATCCAGACCGAGTGACCCGGCTGGGCGTGCGCCGGCCGCTGCCCCGCGCAGGGCTCAGTCCTCGATCCGCTGGTTGACCTCGACCACGTTCATCGACGGGTCGTAGGTGTACAGCTGGTGAAAGCCACGGTAGGACCAGGTCCCGGCGTCGTTGAAGGGCATGTTCTGCTCCTTGAGCCGCTGCATGACGCCCTGGATGTCGTCGACCTGAAGGGCGATGTGGCCATTGACCACCGGGTGCAGCCTCAGGTCGTTGTCCCAGGGCAGCGACGGCGTCGGCTTGCAGATGTGGATCTGGCGTCCGTTGGTGTCCTCGAAGAGGGCCACGAAGTCGCCCCCGGTCTCGAGCTGACCCTTCTTGTCCGCATCCGACCACGGGAACGGCACCTCGTTCATGCCGAAGACACTGCTGTAGAAGCGGACCATCGCGCGGACGTCGTGCGCGGGAATGTTGACGTGGTGCAGGTTCCAGCTCATGGCTCTTGGGTTCCTTCCGGTATGTGTGAGGCAGGCACGGTGATCCTGACGCCGGTCGCTACATGCGCAAGGGGAAGCCGCCCCCGATGACCAGCGTCTCGCCCGTCATGAACGAGGATGCCTCCGAGGCAAGGAACAGCGCG
>CAZTHV010000475.1:0-2145 GCA_964613165.1 uncultured Marmoricola sp. | reverse complement strand
CGCCCGGTGATGGGCCGTTCCCGGTGATAGTGTCGGCACACCCCTACGGCAAGGATCGGCTGGCGCGCCGCCACGGGCGACGGTCCAGGTTCTCCCGGCAGTACCGGGTGATGCGGCAAGCCGGGCCGGTGTCCATATCGACGCTGACCAGTTGGGAGGCGCCCGATCCCGCCTGGTGGACGGGACAGGGCTACGCAGTCGTCAACGCGGATCTGCGCGGTTCCGGCACCTCGGAGGGTGTCGGGTCGCTGATGTCCGACGCCGAGGCCGAGGACGTCTACGAGCTGGTCGAATGGGCCGGCCGTCAGGCATGGTCGACCGGCCGGGTCGGCATGCTTGGTGTCTCGTACCTGGCGATGTCGCAGTACAAGGTCGCTGCGCTGGCGCCGCCATCGCTGGCGGCGATCTGCCCGTGGGAGGGGATGACAGACCCCTATCGCGACCTGATGCGCCCCGGTGGTCTCTACGAGCGAGGGTTCACCCGCATCTGGGCGGCGGCGACGAGACGCACCAGCCGCCTGGACACCGATATCGCGGTGGAGCAACGCCGGCACCTGCTGCGCGACGAGTGGTGGCAGTCCCTCACCCCCGATCTCGCATCGATCGATCTGCCGATGCTGGTGTGTGCGAGCTTCTCCGACAACGACCTGCACTCGCGCGGATCGTTCCGCGCCTTCCAGCAGGTCCGTTCGACCCGCCGCTACGCCTACACGCACCGAGGGGGCAAGTGGGCTGAGTTCTACGGGGAGCCGGCCAGGAGCGCGCAGAGGGACTTCTTCGACCGCTTCCTCAAGGGCGCAGACGTCCCAGAACCGCCGCGAGTGTGGCTGGAAGTGCGGGAGGCCCGCGACGAGATCGTCGAGGTACGCCGGGAACGGGAGTGGCCGCTGGCCCGCACCGAGTGGACGCCGTTGTACCTCGATGCCGGGGGCCGGCTGGCGACCGCACGGCCGGACCGGCCCGGCTCGGTGACGTTCCGCACCACGCGCCGCGCGGCCGCCTTCACACTGTCCTTCGCCGAGACGACGGAGCTCACCGGCCCGATGGCGCTGCGACTGTGGCTCTCCGTCGACGGCGTCGATGACGTGGATCTCGTCGCCGGTGTCGAGAAGTGGCGCGGCGGAGCCTATCTCGGGTTCGAGGGCTCCTACGGGTTCGGCCGGGATCGAGTCACGACCGGCTGGCAGAAGGTCTCTCTGCGAGAGCTGGACGAAGCGGCCTCGTCCATCGGGCAGCCTGTCCACACGTTCCGCACGAGGCGGCCGCTTGCTCCCGGCGAGATCGCATCCGTCGATGTCGCCCTGGGCCCGTCCGCCACCCTGTTCCGGCCGGGTGACCAGCTCCGCCTGGTCGTCGCCGGCCGGTGGATCTGGCCGGCCAACCCGTTGACCGGGAGCTTCCCGGCGCACTACGCCCGCATGCCCAGGGGTCGCTGCACCCTGTACTGGGGTCCGGACATGCCTGCCCATGTGCTCGTCCCGCGTATCCCGCCGCCCTGACGAGGTGAACACGTATCGACGAGACCGACACCTCCCATGGCCGATGGTCGGGCATGGCTGTCACGGAGGAGAGCCACCTGAGCCGCACCGACATACTTGCCTCGACCGATCGGGCCGAGAAGAACCTGACCAGCGAGAGCATCGTCCTCGTCGAGGTCGATGAGGACGTCACCGCCTTCTCACTGGTCGGCGACGACGTACGAAGGAAGGACAAGCGATGCGGACCGTAATATTGGGCGCCGGGTTCGGCGGGCTCGAGTTGGCCACGCGACTCTCGGAAGAGCTCGGCGACAAGGCCGACGTGGTGCTGATCGACCGGGCTGATGGATTCGTCATGGGCTTCTCGAAACTCGATGTCATGTTCGGGCGCACCACCGCGGCGGCGGTGCATCACTCGTATGCGCACATCAACAAGCCCGGCGTCCGGTTCGTGCAAACCACGATTCGCTCCATCGATCCGACGCACCGCCGCGTGGACACCGACGCCGGTCGCTTCGACGCCGACGTGTTGGTGGTGGCGCTCGGTGCCGATCTCGACCCATCGGCCACCCCGGGCCTGACCGAAGCCGGTATCGACTTCTACACGCCGGCCGGGGCGTTCGGAGCACGAGACACCCTTGCCGCGTTCGACGGGGGTCGAGTGGTC
>CAZTHV010000474.1:0-2157 GCA_964613165.1 uncultured Marmoricola sp. | reverse complement strand
CGCTGCGTACCAATACAGAATTACTGTTTAAGCTGATGTTGTTTTATGCGCAGGAGCTGCAGGAATCTGAAAAGAACATGCGTAACCTGGCCCATATGCCGGTAAAAGGCAGGCTGGCCAATGCTTTGCTGAAGCTGAAAGAAAAATTTGGCGTAAATGAAAAGGGGTTTACCGGCATCACGCTCAGCCGCCAGGATATTGCCGCTTATGCCGGCACTACCTATGAAACGGTATTCCGGCTGATGACAGCATTTACCCGGGAGGGTATGGTAACCCTGTCGGGTAAAAATATCAGGATCATTAATGATGAAAAATTAAGGATGCTTACAGAGGAAGGGAGCTAATGGTTTTGTAAAGGAATACATCTCCTGTTTTTCGGCAACAGTTGTACTCCCCGATACCGGTTCATATGTAATGCCTTTTGGATGAACGGTAAAAGTAGTTGCCGGCTTATAGCGCATTTTTGTAAAGCGAACGGTTATCACGAACAAATACATTCCTGTTAACAATTTCAACATATGGCTATGTTTGAAAAAGCCTGTCATTACCTAAGGTTAAAAGGCATTTATCTCAGCGAAACAGAACGCGGGGTTATTCGTATGCATACAGCGCACAGGTATTTCCCCAGGCACACCCTGCTTATGGAGCAGGGCGTACCGGTGCGGCACCTGTATTTTTTAAACAGTGGGATCGTGCGCCTGTTTAAAATACATAACGGCGAAGATTATACGCTGGGCATCGTGTCTACCAACGATTTCATATCTACTTCCTTATATCTCGGCAACGGAAAGCCATCATCCTGCGCACTGGAAACACTTACGGATGTGGAAGTGCTGCAATGGGATAAGGAGGATGTGGAAAGTATCAGGCAGCAGGTGCCTAAGTCAGGCGAAATTGAAATGGCTGCCATGGACAGGCTGCTTACCTGGCTGCAGGAGATCCAGGTAGACAGCATTTGCCTTACCGCTGAAGAGCGGTACTGGAAGCTGATGGAGGAACAGCCGGAGCTGATCCGGAGCATCCCTTTAAAATACATCGCTTCGTTTTTAGCCATCCATCAGGACAGCCTGAGCCGCATCCGCAAAATGGCAATGCAAAAGTCCTTATTCCCGTAAAATCCTGACATATGTCAGGCGCTGTGCCCGGCAATCCGTTTACATTTGATGCTGTTTAACAAATGTGCAATGGGCAGAACAACTATCCTTATTGTAAGTGATGATGAAACGATGCGCAGGCTTATACGCGGGGGCATAAAAAAAATGGCTTCCTGTATTATTACCGGCGAATGCGATAATGGGCCGGATGCCATACGGTATATTAACCTGCTTCGTCCGGACCTGTTGTTTATGGAAACGGAACTTGCAGATATGACAGGTTTTGATGTGCTGGAAAGTGCAGGACACGCATGTTGTGTGGTGTTTACTGCTGCATCGCCCATGCATGTATTGCGCGCCTTTGATTATAATACGATAGACTATTTGCTGAAACCTTGCAGTAGCCGGGATGTCGCTGCTGCGCTTGATAAATATGCAAGATGGTGCCTGAAAAAAGAGAGCGGAGCTAAAAATGTTGCTGCTGCTTATCCCGGCAAAATGCTGGTGGAAAACGGCAGGCGTTTAAAAAGCATCGTGGTATCAGATATCACACATTTTAAAGCCGCCAGAGATTATACCCGCATATATACCATTAATAATGAAGTATACCTGAGTTCGTATGGCATCAGCTTTATTGAAAAAAAGATCAATCCTGCCATGTTTTTGCGTATACACCGCTCTTATATTGTTAACACAACGCACATCAGGGAATTATACCGGCGTATTTCCGGAACATTTATTACCCTGCACAATGATGTTGAAATTAGTATTGGGAGGCATTATCTTCCTTCGGTTAAGCAAATGTTGTTATAAGCGCTGGTTACGCTTTTCATAGCAGAGGTTGAATGGATTGCAGCATTTATCTTCGCGTCAGAATATACAATAAATCATTTCCTGTGCGGCACAAATATTTATTGCTATACTGATATATGAAACGGAGAAAAAACATTACAGTATTTTTTATCGGAGCAATCATGATCGCAGGTGGTTGTAATTCATTGACGCCAGGCCGCGATCAGTCTCCCACACTGCAGGCAGATACCCACACTATTGCAGATAGTAC
>CAZTHV010000473.1:0-2164 GCA_964613165.1 uncultured Marmoricola sp. | reverse complement strand
GGCGGTTCGGACGGCGTCCGGTACACCTCCAGCGCGCGGTTTCCCCTTACAGGCAACGGGAAACACGCCCCTCATGGCCCATTCGAGGAGTGACCAGCGTCCCCACTGTCTCTCGGCGGTCGGCGTGGCCTGACGGTAAACCAAGTCGTGGCCGCAGCCCTCCTCCGCGAAGCCGACGACCTCGGGCGCGCCGGCGTCGATCCTGCGCAGGTGTCACCGAAGGGTGACCCAGTCTTGCGACAAAAGGATGACGACACCGGCCGTCCGGGACACGTAGCGTTTGGGATTTCGGATCTCATCAGTCGGGAGAATGAGTCATGCGCCGACGTCTTGTCGCGTTCCTCACAGCCAGCCTCGTGGCCGTCACGCCGGCTGTGTCGTCGGGCTTCACCAGCACCGCATCGGCGGCACCCATCACCGCGAACAGCACCACCAGTTGCGATTGCGAGGAGGAGGGCGACTACGTCAGCCCCCGAGGACTGACGCAGCCCTTCATCACCGGCACCGGCGAGTCCAAGTCCTCCGACGCCAAGTACCGCGTCAGCGCGTCCGGCGCGGGCGACTACCGAACCGTCGTGGTCTATCGCACCTCCGACGACAAGCGACTCGCCAGCATCTACACCTCGGCGACGCAGTGGGGGTTCAGTCCCGACGAGGACCGCTTCGTGCTCCATGGCCACGGCATCACCTCCGAGTACCTCGACGGCGCCCTGTACGACCTCACCGGCTCGTCTCCGGGCACGCCCATCAAGTCCTTCAACATGCGGACCTCCGATGCCCGGGTCGGGTTCAGCCCGCGGGGCAAGTACTTCGCGCTGGTCTATCTGCAGGCGGTCGACAACCAGCGGGTCGGCCTGGAGCTGTACAGCGCGTACACCGGGCAGCTCCGCCACAGCACCGACTTCAAGCCGTACACCGGCACCACCGGAAGCGACTACGGCGCCGCGGGTTTCGGCTTCTCCCCCGACGACAACGCCTTCTTCTACGCCTGGGCCACGAGCGCGAGCCAGGTCGCCCGTCGGCTCTACAACCTGTCGACGAAGAAGCTGGTCCTCTCCGGCGATATGACCGCCACCGGATTCTGGCAGTTCAGTCCGTGCGGTTCGCGATTCGCGATCGTCGAGCAGAACAACCCCACCACAGCTCAGGTGCGGCTCTACCGCACCGACGACGTGGCCGCCGCGCTGGCCACCAAGACCGTGCCCGTCGGAGCCATCACGTTCGCCGCCACGGCAGCCTCCCACACCGTGACGTCCAGCGATGGCACCGAGGTGCTGGCCCCCAACACCGACGATTGCACCTCTGCTCCACCCGAGTGGGATGCGGGCACCAAGACCGGCGGCAAGAGGATCAGCAACAGCGGCGCACGAATCACCTGGGGCATGATCGCCTGGAGCTCTACACCCACGAGCGGCTATCGCGTCCGGGTCGGCGGCGGCGCCTTCGCCTATGTGCCCGCGACGCAGCACCGGTACGTCGACGTCGGCGGCCTCGATCCCGGAACCCGCTACTCGGTCGAGGTCGTCGCGGTCGACGAGGACGGCAATGAGAGCGCGCCGCTGACCGGAGATTTCCTCACCTCGACCATCGTCCCGATCAGCAGCAACGAGATCGGCGGAAGGATGTTCCGCGACACGAACGGCAACGGGGTGCCGGACGGTGGTGAGCAGGGTGTGAACCTCACGACGCACCTGGCCCCGGCGATCAGGGCCTACCTGCGAGACGACGACCGCATCGTGCGCGACACGTTCTTCGCCGAGACCGACACCCTGGGCAACTTCAGGTTCCGTAACCTCCCCGACGGCGACTACGTGATCGCGACGACCGGCGGCGTTCCTCTCGGCACGCCGGCGACCCAGAGCTTCCCGGCGCACTTCCAGCCCTACGAGCTCACGATTGTCGACGGGCAGGGTTTCGAGAACGTGAACTTCGGCATGGCCTACGCGAACTACCCGGCGGTGGGGACCGGCAGCGTCGGCCTTGCGGGCAGCGCCTTCGACGACGCCGACGCCGACGGCGTACGCGACCCGGGCGAAGGCCCCGTCGGTGGCGTCCGGGTCTCCTGCTACGAGGTCCACCGCGGGGCACAGTGCGGGAACGGCGACGACACCGGTCCCACGGGCGGATACCACTTCGAGAACGCACAGCCCGGAACCCACCTCCT
>CAZTHV010000472.1:0-2173 GCA_964613165.1 uncultured Marmoricola sp. | reverse complement strand
CGCTTCTGCAGGAACGGCACGTCCTCCAGCGGGCACTCCACGCCGAGGTCGCCGCGGGCCACCATGAAGCCGTCGAAGGCGCGGACCACCTCGTCGAGGTTGTCGACCGCCTGCGGCTTCTCGATCTTGGCGATCACCGGCAGCAGCACGCCCTCCTCGTGCATGATCCGGCGGACGTCGTCGGCGTCCTTGCCCGAGCGCACGAAGGAGAGCGCGATGAAGTCGACGGTGAGGTGCAGCGCCCAGCGCAGGTCCTCGACGTCCTTCTCCGACATCGCCGGCACACTGACCGGTACGCCGGGCAGGTTGATCCCCTTGTGGTCGCTGATCCGTCCACCCACCTCGACGCGGGTGTGCACCTCGGTGCCCTCCACGGCGCTGACCCGCAGCCGGACCTTGCCGTCGTCGATGAGGATCTGGTCCCCGGCCGAGACGTCACCGGGTAGCCCGGCGTACGTCGTCGAGGCGACCCGGCGGTCACCCGGGACGTCCCGGGTGGTGATGGTGAACTCCTGGCCGGCCTGGATGTGCACCCCGCCCTCGGCGAACCAGCCGAGCCGGATCTTGGGTCCCTGCAGGTCCGCGAAGATCCCGATGGACCGTCCGGTGCGGTCGGACGCCTCGCGCACCATGTGGTAGACCGCCTCGTGATCGGCATAGGTGCCGTGGCTGAGGTTGAGCCGGGCGACGTCCATGCCCGCCCGGACCAGAGCCTCGATGCTCTCCATCGTCGACGTCGCCGGTCCGAGGGTGCACACGATCTTGGCTCTTCGCACGGTTCCTCACCCTATCCGGGATCATTTGAACGATCCAACTGCCGCCGAGGCGGCGCAACTTCATCGCGCTTCCGGCGTCGAGGCGGCTGAAACTCCGCGTTCGGCACCCAGTCGATAGGGAATTTCAGCCGCCTCGACGGAAGGACCGGGGGAATTTCAGCCGCCTCGACGAAGGCTCAGGCGGTGATCGGGCGCTCGGTCGGGGAGATCGGGTAGGGCAGGTTGGTCGAGCCGGTCAGGTACCGGTCCACGGCGGAGGTCGCCGCTCGCCCCTCGGCGATCGCCCAGACGATCAGCGACTGGCCGCGACCCGCGTCACCGGCGACGAAGACGCCGTCCACCGAAGTGGCGTAGTCCCGGTCGCGGGCGACGTTGCCGCGCCCGTCCAGCTCGACACCGAGCTGCTCGACCAGCCCGGACCGCTCCGGTCCGACGAAGCCCATCGCCAGCAGCACCAGCTCGGCCGGGATCTCGTGCTCGGTGCCCGGCACCGGCTGGAACGAGGCGTCCACCTCGACCAGCCGCAGCGCGCGCACCTGGCCCGCGTCGTCACCGAGGAACTCCTGGGTGGAGACCGCGTAGACCCGGCTCTGCACCTCCAGCTCGGCGCCCTCCTCGTGCGCCGAGGAGACCCTGAAGGTCATCGGGTACGTCGGCCAGGGCTGGCCCTCCGGGCGCTCCTCCCCCGGCCGCGCCATGATCTCCAGCTGGGTGATCGACGCCGCACCCTGCCTGATCGCCGTGCCCAGGCAGTCGGCCCCGGTGTCGCCGCCGCCGATGATCACCACGTGCTTGCCAGCGGCCGAGATCTGCTCCCCGCCGTCGGGCAGCGACTCGCCGAGTGCGGAGCGGTTGGCCTGCGGCAGGTAGTCCATCGCCTGGTGAACGCCGCCGAGCTCTCGGCCCGGGACCGGCAGATCGCGGGGCGTCGTGGAGCCGATGGCGAGCACGACGGCGTCGTACCGCTCGCGCAGCTGGATGCCGGTCAGCGATCCGCCGACGTGGACCCCGGCCCGGAAGATCGTGCCCTCACGCCGCATCTGGTCCAGGCGCCGGTCCAGGACGGCCTTCTCCATCTTGAACTCGGGGATGCCGTAGCGCAGCAGACCGCCGATCCGGTCGGCCCGCTCGTAGACCGCGACGGTGTGGCCGGCGCGGGTGAGCTGCTGGGCGACCGCCAGGCCGGCGGGGCCGGCGCCGACCACCGCGACGGTCTTGCCGGAGAGCCACTCCGGCGGCTGCGGCCGGACGTTGTTGGACTCGAAGGCCCGCTCGATGATCGAGACCTCGATGTTCTTGATGGTCACCGGGTCCTGGTTGATGCCCAGCACGCAGGCGGTCTCACACGGCGCCGGACACAGCCGCCCGGTGAACTCCGGGAAGTTGTTGGTCGCGTG
>CAZTHV010000471.1:0-2173 GCA_964613165.1 uncultured Marmoricola sp. | reverse complement strand
GCGACGGCGTCCTCGGCGGGGGCGGAGCCGGCGGCGAGGAGGTCGCGGACGGTGTTCACCATCGTGCCGACGATCAGGTGGGCGAGCACCTGCAGGTCCTCGTGCGACCAGCGGGGCGCGAGCCGGGCCAGGTCGGTGGTCAGCTCGCGCTCGACCTCGTCGAGCTCGCGCCGCACGGCCTGGCGCACGAGCGGCGGCCCAGCCTGCTCCTCGCGGGCGATGAAGGCGAAGTGCACGCGTCGTTCCCGCACGTGGGTGACCAGGGTGCTCACCGAGAGGGCGATGATCTCGGCCGGAGCCGGGTCTCCGCGGCGTACCTCGCGCATCATCTCCCGCAGCGAGGCGAAGGACTCGGCGACCAGGGCCAGGCCCAGGTCGTCGAGGGAGTCGAAGTGGCGGTAGAAGGCGGTCGGCACGATGCCGACGTCCTTGGCGACCTGTCGCAGGGAGAGCCCGCCCAGCCCGGTCTCGAGGCTGCGTGCCAGGGCGGCGTCCAGGAGCGCGCGCCGGGTGCGCTCCTTCTGCTCGCTGCGGCTCACGGTCACCGCAGGAGCATATCCGGTGCACGTGTGTGCACCGTGTGGAGCGTCACTCCGCTGCGCAGTTGACCGGTCCCGCACGGTTGTCCCATAGTTTCAGTGCACGTACGTTCACTGAAACAGGAGTGCCCATGTCTCTCGCTCAACGGATCCTCGCCTCGCGAGCCGTGGCCGCGCTGGCCTCGCCGCACAGCGTGGATCGCTACCTGGAGATGGTCGACCCGATGTGGGCGGCCACCGAGGTCCGGGCGCGCGTGGTCTCCGTCCACCGCGAGAACCCGGACAGCGAGGCGGCCGCGGTCGCCACGCTCACTCTCCAGCCGACCAGCACCTGGCGCGGCCACCGCGCCGGGCAGTACGTCCAGGTCGGCCTCCACGTCCCCTCGTCCGATGAGCACTGCCTCAGTGGCCGCCGGCTGACCCGCTGCTTCTCGATCTCCTCGGCCGAGTCCGGTCCGGGGGAGCGGTTCACCCTCACCATCCGAGCCCACGACGAGGGTCACGTGAGCAGGTTCCTGGTGCATCACGCCCAGCCGGGCCAGATGCTCCACCTCAGCCAGGCCGAGGGCGGCTTCACCCTCACCGAGACCCCGGCGACGCCGACCAACAACCGCCTGCTGATGATCTCCGGCGGCTCCGGCATCACGCCGGTGATGTCCCAGCTGCGCACCCTGCTGCGCGACGGGTACGACGGCAAGGCCGGCCGCAAGGTGACCTTCCTGCACTACGCCCGCTCGCCGGAGGACCAGATCTTCGCCGCGGAGCTCGCCCGGATCGCCGAGGACGACAACGACGTCGCGGTGCACCTGCGCTACGGCGAGCAGACCTTCACCGAGCTGGAGCTGCGCCGCCTGGTGCCGGGCTTCCGTGGCGTGGACACCTGGGCCTGCGGCCCCGAGGGGCTCATCGAGCTGGTGCGCGCGGCGTACGGCGAGAGCCCGGGTCCCGTCGACAGGCTCCGCGTCGAGTTCTTCAAGCCGCCGTCGGTCGCCAGCGACAGCGCCGAGGGGAAGATCACCTTCGCGCTGAGTGGCGAGACCGCCGAGAACACCGGCGCTTCGCTGCTGGAGCAGGCCGAGGCCGCCGGCCTGACTCCTGAGTTCGGCTGCCGCATGGGCATCTGCTTCTCCTGCACTACCCGCAAGACCGAGGGCACGGTCCGCAACGTGCTGACCGGCGAGGAGTCCTCGCTGCCCGACGAAGACATCCGCATCTGCGTGAGCTCGCCGGTCGGCGACTGCTCCGTGGATCTCTAGAAGGCACGACCGCCGCGTTCACCCGCGGCATGACCGGCGCCCGGCTGATCGTCGGGCTTTGAGAGAGGACCCACTATGGTTTCGAAGAGCCCGGCCACCACGCTCAGCGCTGAGGAGCTCGAGGCGTTCGGCAACGAGATGGACGCGATCCGGCAGCGGATCATCGCCGACCTCGGCGAGGACGACATCGGCTACATCCGCACCGTCCTGCGGCGGCAGCGCCAGCTCGAGGTCGCCGGTCGCGCGCTGTTCTACCTGCCGCCGGCCTGGCCGCTCGCCGTGGCCTGCCTGAGCCTGTCGAAGATCCTGGACAACATGGAGATCGGCCACAACGTGATGCACGGGCAGTACGACTGGATGGGCGACCCGAGCCTGTCC
>CAZTHV010000470.1:0-2175 GCA_964613165.1 uncultured Marmoricola sp. | reverse complement strand
AGGCGTGGAGCAACGCGGGCGGCGCTCCGGCGTGTCAACCTGAGTGTGCCTTCCTTCGGGCGACTGAATCCCAAATCCGCGGTTCCTCACGATCCTGTTCAGGCTGAAAAACCCGAAGCGGTGGAGAGAGCTGATTTTTCAGCGTTCTCGGTCAATTTTCCGCAAGTCGGCGGAGGAACGTCGTCAGTCTCATAGCGGGGGTGTTCCGTCCCCCGCCCCGCCAGCCTTCCGGACACCATCGCTCCCGACCCGCATTTTCCTCAACAAGCCGACACCTGATGAAAACACGATTCCATATCCGCCGAGCCGCTTTCTCTTATGATGGGCATGATGCGTTCTCCAGGATCAGCTTCCGGTTGTTTTTTACGAATTCCTTCCCAATATCCCGCGGGTCATTACCACGCCCCCAAACAGTCTTATTCATTCATTGCCCCACCCCTGATTTTGCCATGAACACTTACACTCCCTGCTTACACCCCTCGTTCAGCTTCACCACCGAAGCTTCCCGCCGGCCGGATCGGGATCCGGCGTTCCCCGCCCGTAACCCGTTACCCAAGCCACCGGCCTGGCCCAGCCTCAGAAGGGGGCGCGGGCGGCCCGCCTGCCCGAGCCGGAAGGAGAGCGTTGAGGTAAGGAGGACGCGCGAGACGCCGAAGGCGTCGCGCGGCGGTGGGCAGGACGCCGCCGTCACATCAAGCTCCTTTTTCAAGCAGAGACGGTTCATCGCCCTCGCCCTCGCGGCGATTACCTGCCTTTTGATGAGCCCGGCGGCGCACGCCGAGTTGATCCACCGGTGGAGTTTCAACAACCCGGCCGACGTAGCTTCTGACGGCGCCATCGTGCCTGATTTGGTGGGCGGCCCGACTTTCGACGCCAACGTCCGCGGCAACGGGGCGATCTTCACCGGCAGCGCGGTGCGGCTGCCGGGCGGGGCGAGCGACACCGCACCTTACATCGATCTGCCCAACGGTCTGATCAGCGGCCACGAAGCTATCACAATTGAGGCGTGGGTGACCGTCTTAGGCCCAATACCTGGAGGAGGCGACATTTGGTCACGTATCTTTGATTTCGGAACTAATCAAATCGGTGAAGTCTTCGCGCCTGGAGGGAATTTTCGAGGCACCAATTACTTCATGCTCAGCGCCGTTCGCGAGAATAACTATGACGAACAGATGTCGGAGATCGTTCTTGACTATGAAAATCACAAAACATTGTGGCGACTAGACCGCCCGGCAGCCTTCGGACAACAAATATACATTGCCATGACAGTCGATGGCAATAGCGGACAAAGCGTGATCAACCATTGGCGCAATCATGAACATTTATTAGTTGACGAAATCTCCCCTTATCGACTTTTCGATATCGTGGATGTGAACAATTGGCTGGGTCGCTCCAATTGGTCTCGCGATACCAATTTGAACGGCGAGTTCAACGAATTCCGCATCTATAACCGCGCGCTCACGCCGGAGGAAATCACGTCCAGCCGGGCGGCGGGACCGCTGCCTGGTATCACCCAAGTCTTCCTTCTCGATTTCGGTGGGGATTCAAACTTCACAAGCACCGATGCTTCTCCCAACAACGATCCAGCGAATACCTGGAACAATATCCCCACCAGCGTCACCCTGACAGATTCCGGAGAGTATGGAGGATTGCGCACCGCTGACAACACAGCCACTCCTGTCACCTTGCAAATGTCGCGTCGTTTTAGTGGCATCAATGACAACGGCACGCTGGATTCGACGCTTTTTCCAGGCAATGCCACGCGCGACTCGCTCTATGGAAATGTCGCTGAGTTCAACGGCTTGAGCAACGTATCCCCTCAATTCCGGCTCACCAATCTGGATGCCGCCAGCGTTTACACTTTCTCCTTTTACGCTTCCCGGACCGGAGTGACGGATAACCGCGAAACCCAGTATCAGATTGCCGGGGCCAATCAGGCCACGGTCTTTCTGAATGTGGCCAACAATGTTAACAACGTCGCCACTGCGACAGGTATCATTCCGAATGCGGCCAACGAAATTGAGATCAGCATCATTCATGGTCCTAACAATACAAATTCCAACCAATTTACCTACTTGGGAGCGCTCTGGATCGGTGCCAATACGACTTCCATCCCCAACGCGGAAGCTCCCGAACCGGTGACGGGCGCCGCAGAAGAGGTGATGGCGGACAGCG
>CAZTHV010000469.1:0-2188 GCA_964613165.1 uncultured Marmoricola sp. | reverse complement strand
CCAGGAAGGTCGAGCCCTCGGCGAGCTGCTCGATCGGGTAGCCGCGGTACTCCAGGATCCCCTTCTCGCCGTCGATGTAGGTCACCGAGCTCTTGCAGGAGGCGGTGTTGACGAAGCCGGGGTCGTACGCCGCCAGGCCCGGACTCTCCGCGTCCACTCTGATCTGGCCCAGATCCGCTGCCTTGATCGTGTCGTCACTGATCGGGATCTCGTACTCCTGGCCCGTCCGATTGTCGCGGACGGTCAGAGTCTGGGGGCCGGTGGGCGCTTCTGGCACGACGTCTCCTCGCGGTCTTGTGGTGGGCCCTGGGTCGGGCCCCACGCGCGCCACCGCTGTGTCGTGGCGCACATTCGCCTAACCTATCCGGTACGAATCGGCTGCCGGCACGCGCGTCTCGTTTTGACGCTTGCCGCACGCTCCCGGTAGTCTCATCGGCTGCGACTCCTGCCGCATCACGGTTCCTCGTTGTGACCGTGGTGCAGACCCGGACAGACCAGCAGGTCTGGCGGGCAGTGTTCGTCAGAAGTCGTGGTAACACCGCCGTGCCGGGGTCTCCCGGGTCGGTCCACGAACGAGCAGTAAGGCAGCAACGTGCGTACGTACAGCCCCAAGCCTGCGGACATCCAGCGCGAGTGGCACGTCATCGACGCCACCGACGTGGTCCTCGGACGGCTCGCCGTCCAGGCGGCCAACCTCATCCGCGGCAAGCACAAGACGATCTTCGCCCCCCACGTCGACACCGGCGACTTCGTGATCATCGTCAACGCCTCCAAGGTCGCCCTCTCGGGCAACAAGGCCACCGACAAGATGACCTACCGGCACTCCGGCTTCCCGGGCGGCCTGTCGGCCACCCCGATCGGCGAGCTGCTGGAGAAGGACGCCCGCAAGGCGGTCGAGAGGGCGGTCTGGGGCATGCTCCCCAAGAACCGCCTGGGCCGCCAGATGATCAAGAAGCTCAAGGTCTATGCCGGACCGGAGCACCCACACCAGGCCCAGAAGGCCACGCCGTTCGAGATCACCCAGATCTCCCAGTAAGCATCGACGACGCGAGATCGAGGACATCTGACGTGACTGAGAACGTGAACGAGACCGAGACCGATTCGGGAGAGACCTACCAAGCCGACGAGCAGGGCATCGCCTACTCCTCGGAGAGCGCCCCGAGCGCCGACGCCCCCCTCCGCCCGGCCACCATCGTGCCCGCCGCGGCCACCGGCCGCCGCAAGCAGGCCGTCGCCCGGGTGCGCATCGTGCCCGGCACCGGCGAGTGGACGGTCAACGGCCGCACCCTGGAGAGCTACTTCCCCAACAAGCTGCACCAGCAGGTGGTCAACGAGCCGTTCGTGACCACCCAGCTGGAGGGCCGCTTCGACGTGATCGCCCGCATCCACGGCGGCGGCATCACCGGTCAGGCCGGCGCGCTGCGCCTGGGCGTGGCCCGCGCGCTGAACGCCGTCGACCTCGACGCCAACCGGCCGTCGCTGAAGAAGGCTGGCCTGCTCACCCGTGACGCCCGCGTCATCGAGCGGAAGAAGGCGGGTCTGAAGAAGGCGCGTAAGGCACCCCAGTACTCCAAGCGCTGATCTGGCCTCATGGGTCGCCTCTTCGGCACGGACGGGGTCCGGGGCCTGGCCAATGGTCATCTGACCGCTGAGCTGGCCCTGGATCTCTCCGCCTCCGCGGCGCATGTGCTGGCGGAGGCGGGCACCTTCAACGGCCACCGCCCCTTCGCGGTGGTCGGCCGGGACACCCGGGTCTCCGGACAGTTCCTGGAGGCCGCGGTGGTGGCCGGGCTCGCCTCGGCCGGCGTCGACGTCGTCCTGCTGGGCGAGCTGCCGACCCCGGCGGTGGCCTACCTGACCGCCTCGTCAGGGGCCGATCTCGGGGTGATGCTCTCCGCCTCGCACAACCCGATGCCGGACAACGGGATCAAGTTCCTGGCGCGCGGCGGAGTGAAGTTCGACGACGCCATCGAGGACGCGATCGAGCGGCGGATGCAGGAGCCCTGGGAGCGCCCCACCGGCGCCGACGTCGGCCGGGTCCGGGTGCACGAGACCGCCGTCGAGGAGTACGCCGCGCACCTGGTCGCCACCCTCTCCCGGCGGCTCGACGGCCTGCGGGTCGTGCTGGACTGCGCCCACGGCGCCGCCTCGATCGCCGGGCCCAAGGCGCTGCGCGACGCCGGCGCCG
>CAZTHV010000468.1:0-2194 GCA_964613165.1 uncultured Marmoricola sp. | reverse complement strand
CGCGCTGGCCGAGGTCAAGACCGCCCCGAAGGCTGCCCAGGCGATGTTCGCCGAGGTCACCAGACCGAGGAGAGCCTCGTCGTCGGCGAGACTCCACCTCCCGTATCCCTCACCGATGTCGGTGGTCAGTGCGACCTTCCGAACCGGATCGGCGGCGAGAGCCTCACTCACGACTGGTCCACCGTCCTCGTGCACTCCACCCCATCGTGCGCAGTCAGATCGAAGCGACTCGACATGGCGCTTCCCATGGCCGTTCCTTCCTTTTCGGTCACTGGGCCCTCAGTCCCAGGGGCTTCGGTGAGGCATGCGTGCGTGATCCCATCCCCGTGCCGGCGGTCTTGCCCGCCGCCAGGCGGCCCAAGCAAGGAGCAGGGCGGCACCCGAGAGCACCGTCGGTCCGTATCGCTGCCACATCATCGGGAGCGCGATGCTTCCGAGATCGAGCGGTGCCGACGACCCCGTCCCGGGAGCATGGCCAGAAGCCGGGGCTGCCCGATCCGGCGTACTGTCCGACGACGACGCGCGCGGCGCGGCAGACGCTTGCGCCGAGGACCCCGCCACACCCAGCTCCTGTTCCAGGTTGGCGACGAAAGCCTGCATGATCGCGTTGCTGACATCGGTGAGCATCCCGAGCCCGAACTGGGCGACCTTGCCGGACAGCTCCATCGTCGTCACCAGCGCGACGCGGGACCCGACGCCGTCGCCATGCGGATCCTCACTCACGGTGAAGTCGATCTCGGCCTGTGCGCCGGAGCCACCGCGTACCTCGCGCCCATGGCAAGCGAGCACCAGGCGTCGCTGGGCGTCATCGCGTTGGACGACACGCAACTCGCCGGCGAACTTGACGGAGAGGGCGCCGATGCGGGCGCTCACCGTGCCGCGATAGGGGTCACTGGCGTCGGTCTCGAGCTGGGCACCCGGCAGGCAGCTGGCCAGGCGGCGGATGTCCGTCATGGCGCGCCACAATTCAGCCGTCTCGACGGCGACGGCGAACTCGTGGTCCAAGCGCACGAGCGACTCCTCTCTAACTAATATGAGAGTAACATGTTAGTTCCATTCCAGCAATCTTCTACAGTGTCACTCCCAGAATGTCTCCAGCAGGGCGGAAGCGGCCCAGTGGTCCCAGGACAGCTCGGCCGATGGCTCCCCGATGATGCGCTCCGGGGTGAGGGGAGTCTCGTAGAACTGGCGCCCCATGGCATCGCTCACGGCGTTGACCACCGCCGCAAGCGGCCCGATGGCGCCCGCCTCGCCCATGCCCTTGACACCGTTCTCGGTCCAAGGCGACGGCGACTCCAGGTGCAGGATCTCCAGGGTGGGCACGTCGGCGGCGCCCGGAAGCAGGTAGTTCATGAAGGTCCCGGTCGATGGCTGACCGTTGTCGGTGTAGACGAACTCCTCCAGCAGCGCGGTGCCGATCCCCTGAGCCACACCCCCCTGGATCTGACCCTCCACGATCGTCGGGTTGATCATGACGCCGCAGTCCTCGACCACGACGTACCGCTCGACACGCACCAAGCCGGTCCAAGTGTCGACCGCGACCTGGGCGGCATGGCACGCATTGGAGAACGTGCCGCGCGGAGGTCCGTCACAGAAGCTCACCGTCGTCAGCCCGGGCTCCAGCCCCGGTGGCAGCAGCCCGACCCGGCGGATGGCCATGTAGGCCAGTTCTGAGACAGCGATCGACCTCTCTGGCTGCGTGCGCACGCTGACCGACCCATCGGCGATTCTCAGCTCCTCCGGCTCGGCCTCCAAGCGGTGGGCCGCAATCCGCAGCAGCTTGGAGCGCAGCTCCCGGCTCGCTCGCGCGACCGCGCCACCGCCCAGTGTCGCGCCACGGCTACCCCACGTGCCCACGCAGTAGGGACTGTTCGCGGTGTCGCCGTGCACCACCCGAATCGTGTCGACCGGCACGCCGAGCTCGGATGCGGCAACCTGCGCGAGGGTGGTCTGCAGCCCCTGGCCGTGCGACTGGAGACCCGTGAAGATGCTGACTGTGCCGTCGGCAGCCATGTCCATCGTCGCCGACACGAAGCCGGTCTCGATCGGCGATCCACGCAGTTCGAAGTCGGGGGTGCCGTGTGCCGTCTGCTCGTTGAACAGAGCCAGTCCAAGACCCCGGCGTACTCGCTGGTCCTGTTGCGGCGCCAAGGACGGCCGGGTCGCCCACCCGATCGCCTCGGTGGCCCGATCC
>CAZTHV010000467.1:0-2216 GCA_964613165.1 uncultured Marmoricola sp. | reverse complement strand
CCGCAGCGGCCGAATCCGGCCGCTGCGGCGAGTGGTTCGCGATCGACCACTGGGGGGTGCGGCCCGACCTGATCACCTTCGCCAAGGGGGTCAACTCCGGCTATGTGCCACTGGGCGGCGTGATCATCTCCGAGGACATCGCGCAGACCTTCTCCGAGCGCGCCTACCCCGGCGGTCTGACCTACTCCGGCCACCCACTGGCCTGCGCCTCCGTCGTCGCCTCGATCAACGTGATGCGCGAGGAGGGGATCGTCGAGCACGCCCGGCGACTGGGCACCGAGGTGATCGAGCCGGAGCTGCGCGCCCTCGCCGAGCGGCATCCCAGCATCGGCGACGTCCGCGGCCTGGGCGTCTTCTGGGCGATCGAGCTGGTCCGCGACCGGGATACCCGCGAGCCGCTGGTGCCGTTCAACGCCGGCGGCGCGGACGCCGCTCCCATGGCCGCCTTCGCCGCGGCCTGCAAGGAGCGCGGCCTGTGGCCCTTCGTCCACTTCAACCGCACCCACGTCGTCCCGCCGTGCACGGTCACCGAGGAGGAGGTCAAGGAGGGCCTCGCCATCATCGACGAGGCCCTCGACGTCGTCGACCGGCACGTGGTGTGAGCATCGCTCCCGCTGCCTCCTGACATCGAGAGTCCGGCGCCTGGACCCGGACACGGAGCTGCCGCCGGAGCGACGGAGGGTTGCCCTTGATCCCCGCAAGGAGCCGCCGAGGGTGGCACGATGGGGCACCGTGCGGGGCCTTGCCCGGACCGGCTAGGGAGTTCGACAGCGAATGAGCACATCGTCAATGAGCGACGAGGTCAGGGCAGTGGTCTCGGTCCTCGAAGAGCGGCTGGACGGCTCGACCGCCCGTGGACTCGCGAGTGCCGTGAGCTCGGCGATCCGGGACGAGACGCTGCTGCCGGGGAGCAAGCTGCCGCCCATTCGCACCATCGCCGCCGAGCTGGCCCTGTCACCCACCACCGTCAGCGCCGCGTGGACCCTGCTTCAGCGCGCGCGGCTGATCTATGCCGACGGCCGCCGAGGCACCGTGATCGCGCCACCGCCCGCACTCATCTCGGGCCGCTACAGCAAGGCCCTCAAGCGGCGTACCGACTTCGAGCTCGATCTGTCGACCGGTGTCCCGGACCCCCTGCTCCTGCCTTCACTGCGCTCGGTGATGGATCAGATCACCACGGTTCCCATGCCGACCACCTACCTCGACGAGCCTCTCCTGCCGGAGCTGCGCGAGACACTGCTGTCCCAATGGCCGTTCCAGCCCGAGGCCCTGATGGTGAGCGACGGCGCGATGGACGCCTTGGACCAGGTCACCCGCGAGGTCCTGGGCGAAGGACAGCGGGTGATCGTCGAGGATCCGGGCTTTCCGCTGCTGGTGGACCTGATCGAGTCCACGGGCGCCAGCGTCACCGCCGTGCCCGTGGACGAGGAGGGTCTGGTCGTCGACGGCCTGCGGGCCGCGTTGAAGACACATGCCGCCGCGGTGTTCCTCCAGCCCCGGGCCCACAACCCGACCGGCGTCTCACTCTCCGAGACCCGAGCACGAGAGCTGGCCCGCGAGCTGGAGCCGACCTCCACCTTGGTGGTGGAGGACGACTCCGCCGCCGGTCTGGCCACGGCAGGTGCCATCAGCCTCGGACGCTGGCTGCCCCAGCAGACGGTCCACATCCGCAGCTTCTCCAAGTCGTTGGGACCGGATCTGCGCCTGGCCGCGATCTCGACCAGCGACGGGATCGCCCAGGCGTTGATGGCCAGGCGCCGCCTGGGGCAGGGCTGGAGCAGCCGGATCCTGCAGCGGCTGGTGCACGCGCTGCTGACCGAGCCGGGCTCGACGACCCAGGTCGAGACCGCGCGCGCCGAGTATGCCGCTCGGCGGCACCAGCTGACTCAGGCGCTGACCGAGCGGGGCGTCGTCGTGACCCCGGGGGACGGCATCAACGTCTGGATCGAGGTGACCGACGAGACCGCGGCCCTCGTCAGCCTGGCCAGCCGAGGGATCGGAGCCGCCCCTGGATCTCCCTTCAAGGTGCTGGCGGACAGCCAGCACCATCTGCGAGTCACGTGTGCCCTGGTCGTACCCGAGCTCGTGGACCACGTCGCCGACAGCATCGCGGAGGCCTCGCTGGCCCGCCCCTGGGGACCACTGGACCGCTGAGTCGGTGAGCGAGGGGTGCCGTCTCGCGGACCTATGACAGACGCCGGCAGCGCCGGCAAGCG
>CAZTHV010000466.1:0-2222 GCA_964613165.1 uncultured Marmoricola sp. | reverse complement strand
CCCGCTTCTCCTGCTCCAGCGCGAGCCGGATCGGGGCCACCACGTCGGCGAAGTCGACGGCCGGGGCCTCGACGCCGGGAATGCGGACATCGGCGTCGGTGTCGAGCAGGAACTTGACCATCATCATCGCGTGATCGCGCTCCTCCAGCGCCTGGGCGTAGAAGAACGCCGCCGTCTGCGGCATGGTCAGCTCGTCGTAGTAGACCGCACAGGCGACGTACTGCTGATGGGCGGCGAACTCGTTGCCGATCTGCGTGTTGAGCGCCTCGACGAAGCGTGCTGCGGTCATGGCGACCTCCCTGACTCGGGTCAGGCAGCCTTGATCTTGCCCGACTTCTTCCCTACCGCGGCGGCCAGCTCGGTCTTGGAGACCTTCACAGTGCCCTTGCCCGGACCCTTCTTCACCGGCTTGCCGGTGACCGGGTCCAGCTTGACGAGCCGGCGCTTATGGACACCGTATCCGGTTGGCAGGTCACCGTCCTTGAGCATGCGGATGGGGCAGCGGGTGCAGCGGTCCTTGGACACGCAGCACTTCGTCTTCGGCAGCTTGACGGCCTTGCCCACACCAGAAGGCTAGCACGGTGTTAGGTCAGGCTTACCTCACTCTGCTCACGGACACGCGTCCGGCTCGCCGTGGGAGGGTCTGCTCGTGGCACGTCTGGGTCGTGGCACAGTGGGGACATGGACGACCCGGCCACCGCCCTCCGCCGCTGGGAGGACGCCGGCGGCACCTGGCAGGTCCTCTCCCGCGGCGAGCACGGCGTCGTGGTCTCCCTGCGTCGCTGCGACGGCGGCGAGGAGGCCGACCGGGTCAGCGGGTCGGACCCCCGCCTGCTCGACCTCATCGGCGAGCGGGAGAGCAGCGAGGACGTTCCGAGCCCCTAGGGCTCCCTATCGCCGCTGCCTGCAAGCCGTGACGGCGCGGAGGGCAAACCGGCCGTGATCGCATCGGCGGCCTATTCTTCTCGTGTGGGCGACCTGGACTTCTTGGGCACACCAGCGCACCCGACGTTCGGCGCGGACACCTTCGGCGATGTCGCCCGGCGGCCGGACGGGTCGCCGACGCCCCACGCGGAGGCCATCCGCGAGGTCGTCGCGGAGGCGGTGGCGGCCGAGCAGGCCGGCCTGGACTACTTCGGCGTCGGCGAGCACCATCGTCCCGACTTCGCGGTCAGCGCGCCCGACATCGTGCTGTCCGCGATCGCCGGGCGGACAGAGCGCATCCGCCTGGGAACCGGGGTGACGGTGCTCAGCTCGGACGACCCCGTGCGGGTGTTCGAGCGGTTCGCCACCCTGGACGCCGTCTCGTCGGGACGAGCCGAGATCACCCTGGGGCGCGGCTCCTTCACCGAGTCGTTCCCGCTGTTCGGCTACTCCCTGGAGGACTACGAGCTCCTCTTCGCCGAGAAGCTCGACCTGTTCACCCGGCTCCTGGAGGAGAGTCCGGTGACGTGGCAGGGCAGCACCCGGGCACCGCTCCAGGACCAGCGCGTCTATCCTCCGACCGCGTCGGGCCGGCTGCCTACGTGGGTCGGGGTCGGCGGTACGCCGGCGTCCGTGGTGCGCGCCGCGACGTACGGACTGCCGCTGGCGCTCGCGGTGATCGGCGGCTCGCCGGCTCGCTTCGCCCCGCTGGTCGATCTCTACCACCGCGCCCTCGACGAGGCGGGGCACGCCACGTTGCCGATCGCCATGCACAGTCCGGGACATGTCGCCGAGACGGACCAGCGGGCCCGCGAGGAGCACTTCGAGCCCCAGCGGGACGCCTTCGCCCGGATCGGACGCGAGCGCGGGTGGGGGGAGCCGATGAGCCGGGCCGACTACGACGCGCAGTGTGGCCCGACCGGCGCCTACTTCGTGGGCTCCCCCGAGACGGTGGCGCGCAAGATCGCCTGGGCGATGCGCACCCTCGGCTTGTCGCGCTTCGACCTCAAGTACGCCGTCGGTGACCTGTCCCACGAGCACCGCCTGTCATCGTTGCGGCTCTACGGCACCGAGGTGGTGCCCCGCGTCCGCGACCTGCTCGCGTCATCCGAGGCCGGCTGACGATACTCGGGGTGCCGTCGGTGAACCGCGTCAGAAGGAGCACGGCCGAACCAGCGGCTGTCGGTGTAGGACGTCTTCTGGGTAGGACGTTGTCGTGGAGATGACACCGATGCGCCGCTCTCGCGCGCTCGAGGAGGCGGGGTACGACGCCGCGACCCGGACGCTGCGGGTCCGCT
>CAZTHV010000465.1:442-2226 GCA_964613165.1 uncultured Marmoricola sp. | reverse complement strand
CGCTGATGCTGTTAGCATTCTTTTGCTATACACACCAACTGCAGTAGCGGTTGCCGGCGGCCAATCCGCGCTTGCTTCAATTATTCACGCGTCTATTTCCAACGTTAACCAAGCCATTCTCAACAGCAACGTAAACAGCGTCTATATTGAGAATGCCATTACCTCTCCGGGCCAAGTGGGGCTGGCGGTGGGGTACAATGAATTCAGCAACCCGCACCCGTTTTGCATTGGATCAGCATGCAACTTTCTATACCATAGAAAGTTTGCCAAGGACAATTATGGATCCTTGCGTGATGCATACGCTGCTGACTTGGTTGTTCTTTTAGTTGGCGACGCAACGAGCTGCGGGGTGGCTTACACTCAAAGGCCTGACTGTGGCGCGGACACCTTTGACTCATTTTGCGATGTAGGCGCTGCCTACAATGACTTCGCATATAGCGTGGTTAGCACAAGCCCGGCCTGCGCTGTCGGCGACAATACATTCGTCCATGAAGTTGGGCACCAATTTGGTTTGGAACATGGCCAAGGAGATGCATTTTCCGCAACTCCGTCATTTTATTGGTCGTTTGGTTACGCAATCTATCAACCGCCGTTTGTAGATCGCGATGTAATGGCGCGGGCATCAAACTGTTTGGGATGCGCAAGTACACTTATGTTCAGCACTCCCGAAATGAGGTTCCCAAGCGGAGCAGCAGCCGGCACTATGATCCCCAACAGTGCTGGCCGGGCCGCTTGGGGTGCGCGCACACTTGCAGCGCTGGCTCCAGTTATGAGTGGGTTTCGAGGTATTTCCGTTACTGACAGAATTCAGCGCTCTTCATTCGAGAGCCTCCCTATCCCATAGGGAGAGCTTCTAACTGATCCTACTGTGTCATAAATATAGTTGAGGGCTTTTAGGACTGGTGCGAAGCGCGGGCACTGGTCAGCCAGCCCGCGCTGATACTGGCCGATGAGCCCACCGGCAATCTGGATTCCGACAACGCCGAAAAGGTGATGGACCTGTTCGACCGGATTCACGGCAACGGCACCAGCATTGTCCTGGTTACCCACGAAGCGCGATTTGCACAGCGTGCGGGTCGTGTGGTGCGCATGCGGGATGGTCGCGTGGTCGAGAATTGAGAATGCCAGCCGGGTTGAATGACGCGCGTTGGGAAGCTCTGGATACTGGGCGGTGGTCTTGCGGATGCAGTATCTGATGGTGTGCTTATGTCACGACTGCTGAAGAATGGTGCATGAAGGTTTGGCTGCTTGTGGCGATCGTCTCAATCGCCTTGTCTGCATGCGGCGGAGTCAAGCCCGTCTCGCTCGGCGTCCCTGAATTGCTTCGGGACGTTGCCTACATGGATGGAAAGGATGTTGCAGTCTGTGGTTGGTTTGACGTTGGGCAGGATCGTTGTTTGCTTTCGGCGTCCCGTTATTTGAATGACTCGGGCTATTTGCATGCCTCGGAGGTCTGGATCTTGCCGAGATTCGATATCTGTGCCCCGTTCGTTGCTTATGCGAATCCTCGTGCGGGTTGGGCCGTTGTATCCGGCATGTTCAAGACCGGGGGCGGCTGGGGCCATCTTGGAATGTACGAGCATCTGATCGCGGCGGACACGATTCGCTTCGTCGAGCGTTGCCCTGCAGTGGCTTCGACGATCCTGAACGAGCGGCGCTGACCGCCGCGTTACTGCCACCAGCCGGTAGCGTGTAAGTGCACTGTCTTGTGACGGTCAAATATCCGTCATGAGTGCTTCCTAGACTGCCGCGCCATCCGCTGTAACCCAGGATGGCGCGCATGC
>CAZTHV010000465.1:0-432 GCA_964613165.1 uncultured Marmoricola sp. | reverse complement strand
GCTGTCTGTCTGGCAGCGACGCTGGCGAGCCCGCCCGTCTTGGCGCAGGAAGCCGATGCGCTGGCGCGCCAGTTGATCGGCTTGCGTGCCGAAGTGGAGCAGCTCAACGGTGAGCTGGCGATCGCCCGAGAGGAGAACCGGACGCTGCTGGCCGGGCTCAATGCCCAGCGGGCGGAGGTGGAGGCCACGCTGAGTCGGCAGCAGCTCACGCTCAAGCAGATCCAGAATGATCTGGCCAAGCGCCAGCAGGCGGCGGCCGAAGCCGGGGTGTCCGGTGATGTGCTGACGCCGGTGCTGCTGGACAGCATCGCCCGGCTGGATGCGCAGATCGCGGCGGGGCTGCCGTTCAAGCGTGAGGAGCGGCGGGCCGGACTGGCCGAGCTGCGCGAGCAGCTCGGCACCGGCAAGCTGGCGGCGCCCCGGGCCGCCAAC
>CAZTHV010000464.1:1746-2228 GCA_964613165.1 uncultured Marmoricola sp. | reverse complement strand
TAAAATTGTTTGAGAGCGATAATGATCAGAACGAGTGAAAAAGTGTGAAGAACTGTTCTGACGTGCTTTGCAATGTAATAATTTTCATCTCCGACCCAAAGATCTACAAATGCAAGAAGACCGAAGATCGTACTACAGATCACCATGAGCAAGAAATTATCATACCCTTCCGCCCCTTCCTCCTCCATTTTCGTAGTCGCCCAGATAAGGATGGGGAAAATAACAATCACGGCAGAGTTAACATAATTGTTCCGAATCATCATGCTTTCGTTATGTGGCGATAAAGGGCTATCTGCAAACCACATGCTAAGGAGAAAAACAACAAACGGAATTGAAATGATAAGAATATCCCAAACATTTCCTATTTTGATATTCAGATACCAAATCAAAAAAAGCCAGAAGAGAATAGCTATAAAATAAATACCATAAATCCAATTTCGTTGTTTACACGTTAGTTTTTTAACTGTGAACATGTCCATGTG
>CAZTHV010000464.1:0-1736 GCA_964613165.1 uncultured Marmoricola sp. | reverse complement strand
TTCATGACTGGTGGTGTTCCCCATGGTGATTAGCTATAATAAAGATTTCATTTAGTTTTACGACATATTCGTTAGATATGTAAAACGTTTTCCGAGACTACATTTCGTCCTCGAATCGAGCATTTTCTGATTTTTCCGAATGATCTTTTTATCCTTGATAGGGTCAGCTTGCATTACTAGTTCTTTATCTTCTCTGTTAAGAATAATTTCAACCTTTTGTTTGATTCTTTCTGGTCTTTGCTTCTTTTCTGTATAAGTGATCTGAACATTATCCGGCTCTTCAGCATCTTCCTGTGGATCTCGTTCCTCCCTTGGTGGAAGTGGTGGAAGGTCCAAATGTTCAGACTTTCCAATCCAGTATGACGGTATTGTCGAGAAAAATCCAACATGGATTGATCTTTTTTCACGCTCTCGTACATGCCGTTCCGATTGATAACAGTGGAGATAGGCGTTATATCCATCGGTAGTTGGAGTAATTACCACAAACATACCTCCATGTTCATGGACATCGTCATAATCACTATTGACCGTACAAATAGGACAATAACTTGGGCAAAGACGATTATATGATATGAAATTATCCCTCAGAATCGGTTCTTGGAAATTATCTCCAATGATACTTAACACTTTTTCATTGATTTCATCGAAAATTTCCTGGTCAAGTGAATCGGAAACGTCAATGATGCTTCTCTCGATACGTCTCGCCTCTTCTTCGTCGAGATCAAAACTTGGAAAAGGAACGTCATTCTCATCAATCCTGCAACAAAGGCTTTCGAGGAATTCTTCATACTCCGATTTTTGTTCAACAATGATTTTTTCACCATAAAAGTCCCATTCGCGTTCCAAAATTTTGGGTCGTTCATGACCTTTTTTGCTTGAACCAAGAATTCGAAATGCTTGTAGACTTTTCGAAACGGCTATATCAACAGGCTTATGATAGATAGTATGAATTCGTTGATGAATATATTTAATAAACTTTTTCGAATGGTGACAATCTTCAAGATAGTAGCCAAGAATTACCAGATGGTAACTCCGCTTGTTTTCACCATGACTGGAATACCATCGAAGATTTTGAAGCGGTATTCCTAATTCCCAAAGAATATTAACAATATCTTGCCGGAGAAAAGACATATGCGAATCAATATTTTCCTTTGTGATAAACGTGTCTTCGTCTGTCTTGAGATCAATATCGAGAAAGGCATGTCGTTTTCTCTCACCAAAAACATATTCGAAAAAGTGACGATCTGTTTTATCGATTTTTGAGATAAATCTAAATAACTGTTTGGGACTGTCAAAAACACGAAATCCTTTCTTGACCGTTTCTGGTCGCACGATATCGTCCGGAAAATCATAGGCAACGAGAACCTTTGGGTATACTATCTCCTCTCGAGAATATTTCGTGTAGACACCGTTTTTGATGTTGAAGAACCATTTTCCCTCGTCGTAGAGACTCGCCATTTTCGATAAAGTTAGATGTTCCACAGTCGCACGATGTTATCTTGACAGACTTTTCGGCTAGTGTGGGCCTTCAGCGGCAAAACTAGACTTTTTCAACAAAGTTAGATTTATCAGCAAAGCTAGATTTTATCAAAATGTCAAAACTTAGACCATACGATTCAACTGAAGATCCAATTGAATTGTCAAGGAAATATGAATTACTATATTTTAGCACATACTACCCGAGACAATACGAAGCCTATATGAGTAGTAAACGTTCGCGGAGAGACATTGTATGG
>CAZTHV010000463.1:0-2243 GCA_964613165.1 uncultured Marmoricola sp. | reverse complement strand
CGGTGCCCAGCCACAGCAGGATCGGGGCGTACCAGGCCAGCGGCGGGATGAACCGGAAGACGTTGATGAACGGCTCGGTCAGCGCCTCGGCGACCCGGCTGGTGCCGATCACCAGCCCCAGGACGACGCCGCCGACGGTACCGATCGCCAGACCGGCGAGGGCGCGCCCGACACTGGCCGACACCGAGTCGCCGAGCACGCCGGTCGACGCCAGGGTGCGCAGCTGCCGCGCCACGGCGTCCGGTCCGGGGAAGAGCAGCGGTGAGTCGTAGGCCCGGGCAACCGCCGCCCAGGCGAGCAGGAACACCGTGAAGCCGACGACCGCGAGGAGCAGGCGCCGCAGCCGGCGGTCCCACAGCCGACCCAGCATCGGAGGGAGGTTCATGACACAGCCTGTCCGTTGTAGAAGCGCCCCATCAGCCGCCGGAACAGGACCAGCAGGAGGCGGTCCGAGGCCAGGCCGACCAGGCCGAGCACGACGATGCCGGCGAACATCGTGTCGGTATGCAGGAACAGCCGGGCCTGGTAGATCAGGTAGCCCAGACCGTCGTTGCCGGCGACCATCTCCGCGCCCACGACGCTCATGAACGAGTAGCCCAGCGCCAGCCGCATCCCGGTCAGGATGTACGGCACCGCGTTCGGGACGACCACGGTCAGATAGGTCCGGAAGGGCCCGGCTCCCATCGACTGCGCCATCCGGCGCTTGTTCTCCGGCGTCTCCGCCATGCCCGCCAGGGTGTTGAGCACCACCGGAAAGAGCGTGGCGTAGACGACGATGAACCGCAGCGCCGCCTCGCCCACACCGAACCAGATGGTCGCCGGAACGACCCAGGCGACCGGAGTGATCGAGCGCAGGAAGTGCACGACCGGCTCGAGGCTCTCCCCCACCACCCGGATCGAGCCCAGCAGCAGCGCGATCAGCACGCCGAGCGCACTTCCGACCGCGAAGCCCACCACGACCCGGCCCAGGGTGTGGCCCGCCTGCCGCAGCTCGCCGGAGTCGGTCACCAGCTCGCGCAACGCATCCAGCGCGGCGAGCGGACCGGGGAAGATCAGCTCGTTGCCCTTCATCAGCGCGGCCAGGTGCCATGTCACCAGCGCGAGCACCAGCCCAACGAGGTTCAGCGTCGCCCGAGTCCGGGCGCTGAGCGGGCCGGACTCAGCCATGGTGCCCCGCTCGCGCCTTTGCCTCGGTCACCGTCGACTCCAGCCGCCGGTAGAGCGCGGCGAACTCGTCGGACCCGCGGGTGCGGGGGCGCGCGAGCGTGTTGTCGACGATCTCGTGCAGTCGGGCTCGGGGACCGGAGGTCATCACGCCGATCCGGTCGCCGAGGATCAGCGCCTCGGAGATGTCGTGGGTGATGAAGAGGACCGTCGTACGCCGGTGCTCCCAGATGGCGGCCAGCTCGTCCTGCAAGGTGGCACGGGTCTGGGAGTCGAGCGCGCCGAAGGGCTCGTCCATCAGCAGGCACGGTGCCTCGGTCACCAGCGCACGGGCGATCTGCACCCGCTGCTTCATGCCGCCGGAGAGCTCGTGCGGGTACTTCTTCGCCTGTTGGCTCAGCTCGACCAGATCGAGCGCCTGGTCGACCCGCCGGCGCCGCTCCTCGCCCTTGACGCCGATCATCCGCAGCCCGAACTCGACGTTCTTGCGGACGTTGAGCCAGCCGAGCAGGGAGTCGTCGCCCTGGAAGACCACGGCGCGATCCGGGCCGGGCTTGCGGACGGCGGCGCCGTTGAGGCTGATGCTGCCGCTGGTCGGGTGCTCGAACCCGGCGAGCTGCTTGAGGATGGTGGTCTTGCCGCATCCGCTCGGGCCGAGGAGTACGAAGAACTCCCCGTCGTTCAGCTCCAGGGAGATGTCTTCGAGGATCGGCGTCGCGCCCGGGGTGTAGCTGAAGCTCACCTGGTCGATGACGATGTGGGCCTGCGCCGGGGCCGCCTCAGCTGTCTTCATGGTGGTCCTTGCCTTCGAGAAGTAGTCGGGTCGGCCCGAGAAGCCGGACATGCGCGACCGGGTCCGGGACGGTGCTGCTCAGCACCACCCCGTCGAGGATCGCGTCGAGACCGGGTGCGCTCAACCGCGCGGCCACGTCGGCGGGCGTGCCGACCAGCGCGAAGCGGTCGGTCAGGTAGGCCTCCGCCTCGGGGAAACGGGCCAGCAGACCGGCGTTGCCGCCATCGCTGCGGGCATGGGCGGAGAAGTCGTACTCGCGGCGCAGCGCGAGGATGTCCGCGACGAG
>CAZTHV010000462.1:0-2269 GCA_964613165.1 uncultured Marmoricola sp. | reverse complement strand
CACCACCAGTCGCGGGTTGCGTCGCTGCAGATCCGTCAGGCCCAGGCCGAGCCGCTCCATCGTGCCGGGCCTGAAGTTCTCGACGAGCACGTCGGCCCGGTCGACCAGCCGCCACAATGCCTCCCGGTCGTCGCCGGCCTTGAGATCGAGGACCACCGACTCCTTGTTGCGGTTCGCGGAGAGGAAGTACGTCGACTCCGCCCGGCCCGGCTCGCCCACGAACGGCGGCCCCCAGTCGCGGGTGTCGTCGCCGCGTCCGGGCGCCTCGATCTTGACGACTCGCGCGCCCTGGTCGCCCAGCATCATCGTGGCGTGCGGGCCAGCCAGCGCACGGGACAGGTCGAGGACCAGCAGCCCGGCCAGCGGCCCTGCGGTCACGGCGCGATCGCCCACGGGAGCCGAGGACCCAGGACCCGCTCGGCGTGGGCCGCGAGAGCGAGGACGAGGTGGTCACCGCCCAGGGGACCGGCGACCTGGACGCCGATCGGCAGCCCCTCGGCATCGAGACCCACCGGCAGCGACAGAGCCGGGAAGCCGGTCAGGTTCCATACCTGGGTCAGCCGCGCCCAGTCGGTGAGTCCCGCCGGAGCTCCGGCGACGCTCTCGGGATGGTCCAGCCGGGAGGCGAAGGCCACCGTGCTCGTCGTGGGAGTGATCAGCAGGTCGACGCCGGCCAGCGACTCCTCGGCACGGCGTACCAGCGCGCGGCGGCGCAGCTCCGCGTCGGGGCCGGCGCTGGACGGCAGCAGGCGCGTCGTGTCGACGAACTCGCGCAGCCCGTCGCTCAGCAGCTCGCGCTCCTCGGCCGTGAGGGCGTCGACCTGACGGGCGATCGACTGCGAGTAGAGCAGGTCCCAGCACTCCTCGACCCCGTCGAGCCGGAGGTCGATCCTCGTCACGGGCAGGCCGGTGGCGGCGAGCTCGCTCACCCAGCCGGCGACCGCGCCGGCCACCTCGTCCTCGACGGGAGCGCCGTTGAGGGTGGGCGAGAAGGCGATCCGCAGGCCCTCGGGCAGCGCCTGGCAGGCGCGCTCCGCCGGCCCCTCGTCCTGGCCGTGTCCGGTCAGCACGTCCAGGAGGATCGCGACGTCCCGGACGCACCGCGCCATCGGCCCGACGTGACCGAGGGTGCCGAGATCGCTCGGCGGATAGGTCGGGACGGTCCCGCTCGACGGCTTGAGGCCGACCACGCCGTTGAAGGAGGCGGGGAGGCGGATGGAGCCGCCCCCGTCGGTCGCCACGGCGAGCGGGCCCAGCCCCGCCGCCAGCGCCGCGCCGGCGCCACCGGAGGATCCACCGGCCGTGCGGCTGACGTCCCACGGGTTCACCGTGCGGCCGGTCAGCGGGTTGGTGGTCGTGAACGACCAACCGAACTCGGGTGTGGTGGTCTTGCCCACGCAGATCGCGCCGGAGGCACGCATCAGGCTGGCGGCCGGCGCGTCGGCATGGGCCCACGCGTCCTGGAAGGCGAGCGTCCCCTTCGTGGTCACCATGCCGCGTACGTCGATGAGGTCCTTCATCGAGTAGGGAACGCCGTGCAGCGACCCCAGTGGCTCGCCGCGGACCACCGCCTCGGCGGCCCGACCGGCCGCCTCCAGTGCCTGGTCGGGAGCCACGCTGGCGAAGCAGGAGAGCAGCGGATCGCGCTCCTCGATGCGGGCCAGGATCGCCTCGACCAGCTCCACCGGCGAGAGCCGGCGCTCACGGATCTCCCGGACGGCCTCGCCGGCGGTCAGGGTGTGCAGCTCGCTCACCGGCCCGCGCCCTCTCCGGCGATCGCGCCGGTCACCGGCCGGCCCGGCGGGTCGGCGGGGACGAAGGCGCCGGTCTCGGCGTAGTGCTGCCAGTGCCGGCGCCACAGCTCACGCAGCTCGGCGAGCCGGACGACCGGAGCCGGGTCATGGTCGACCCGCAGGTCGACCTGTGGCCACGGGTCGGCGCCGGCGACCAGCAGCGCCGCGGACTGCCGGCCGCGGGAGTCCCCACCGGCCCGGTCCCCCGCGACCAGCGCCGCAAGGAGACGGTCGGCGAGATCCCCCGCGGTCGAGGCGAAGGCCTCCGCCATCGCCTCGACGGTGTCCGGCCCGGTGAGCAGGTTCCCGGCAGCCGCGAAGTCCGGTCCGGTCAGGTGACCGGCCCAGCCGGCCACCTGCGGCCCGGTGTGGGCGATGGCGGGACCCGCGTGGCCGATGCCGGCGACCTGCCGGCGACCGGCGCCCGGGTCGGCACCCAGCGCCGCGTCCAGTGCCGCACCGGGATCATCGCCGGC
>CAZTHV010000461.1:0-2286 GCA_964613165.1 uncultured Marmoricola sp. | reverse complement strand
CGTCTCGCCGGTCACGCCCGACCACGTCAACCCCGAGCGGCCCTGGCCCCCGCTGGACCGGCTCCGGTCGGTGACCGCCTCGGCCGGCTGCGCGCTGCGGGCGCGGCTGACCGCCCACCCGTCGTACGTCCGGGGCACCCTGGAGCGGGGCGAGCCGTGGATCGACCCGCGGCTGGCCGGCCACCTGGCCGCCCTGGCCGGGCCCGACGGCCTGGTCAGCCCCGAGATCACCACCGCGATCACCGAGGGTGGTCGGCGACCGGCCGGGCTGCCCTGGCAGGAGCCAGACGGTGGGTTCGCACCCGCGGGCGACGGGGTGGGCCGGGTCGACCTCCACACCGCCATCGACACCGACGGGCGGACCAACGACCGACGCGCGGACTTCGACAGCGTGTACGGCGACTGGGACGAGCTACGGGCCTCGGTCGAGTCGACCGCGGCCGAGCGGACCGTCGGCTCGAGCGCGGCCGACCCGGCCGGGCTGGCGGCGCTCAAGGCGGCCGAGGCCGATCCGGGCAACCTCTCCGACGAGCACGCGCTCACCTTGATGACCGCCGAGGGCGACCTGCTCGCCCAGGTGACCCGGCTGGCCGACGATCTGCGCCGCGAGACCGTCGGCGACGAGATCACCTGCGCCTTCGCCCAGCGGCGCACCGACGCCGACGCCTACTCCCTCTCCCTGGACCAGGTCGCCGACCGCGCCCAGGATGCCTGGGAGCTCGGCGCCACGGAGGTGTGCATGCAGGGCGGCATCGACCCCGAGCTGCCCGGCACGGCGTACTTCGACATCGCCGCGGCGGTGAAGACCCGGGTGCCGCAGATGCACGTGCACGCGTTCTCGCCGATGGAGATCGTCAACGGCTCCTCGCGGACCGGACTGTCCTTCGAGGACTTCCTGATCAAGGCCCGCGAGTCCGGTCTGGACACCATTCCCGGCACCGCCGCGGAGATCCTCGACGACGAGGTCCGCTGGATCCTGACCAAGGGCAAGCTCCCCACCGCCACCTGGATCGAGGTGGTCACCACCGCCCACAAGGTCGGCCTGCGGTCCAGCTCGACGATGATGTACGGCCATGTCGACAACCCGCGACACTGGGTGCAGCACCTGCGCGTGCTCAGCCGGATCCAGGAGAAGAACCAAGAGGACGGGCTCGCTGGGTTCACCGAGTTCGTCCCGTTGCCGTTCGTGCACCACTCCGCACCCATCTACCTCGCCGGCATCGCGCGCCCCGGCCCCACGATGCGCGACAACCTCGCCGTCCACGCCATGGCCCGGATCATGCTGCACGGCCGCATCCCCAACATCCAGACCTCCTGGGTCAAGCTCGGCGTCGAAGGCACCCAAGCCATGCTCAACGCCGGCGCCAACGACCTCGGTGGCACCCTGATGGAGGAGACCATCTCCCGGATGGCCGGCTCCGAGCACGGCTCGGCGAAGACGGTCGCCGAGCTGACCGACATCGGCACCGGCATCGGCCGCCCGGTGATCGAACGCACCACGACGTACGGACGCCGCTGAGATCACCGTCCGCACCGGATCTCAGCTCCACGTGAGTAGTGGCGACGAGGCGACGCCTCGTGGTCGAGCCAGAGTCGAAATGGCCGACGATGGAGCGCTGTTGATCACCGTCGAGGAGTGATGAACATACAGGTCAGAAGCGGTCTCCGGTACCCGTCACGCCGCGCGTCAAGGCGTCGACCAGTTCCCGGCGCCGGGAATCGTTACGCGTCGGCCAGATCGGTCCTCCGCGGAGCTCCAGGGACCTCGCGAGGAGGTCCACGTCGCCCGGCCAGCGGGCCAGCAGCTCACCCCCGCGTTCGTGGCCGATGAGGTCTGCGACGTCGGTCCCGAGCAGATGTGCCGCAGCCAGGGGCAGGTCGACGGCTTCCGCGATCAGGATTGCGTTGCCTGGCTCGGTCTCGTACAGCCGAGCGTGGACGTCCGGATCCTCGGAGTACCAGTGGAGGACCAGGGCGAGGTCTTCGGCATCCTTCGTTTCCAGCCATTCCAACCGATCGAGCCAGGCGCCTACCTTGGCTGCCGCATGATCTCGGCGGCCGCCAATGTCCCCGATGCTGCCAGCGCCGCATCGACGACTCGGGCAACTGGATCGAGGAAGCCAGCCGGCACCTCACTCAGGTCGAGCAAAGCGGTCCCTCCACTCCCGCGCGACGCTTCGAACCCGCGGATCGTCACTGCCCAGCAGGTCCGCATACACCAGTGGCCACGGCGCATCACGCAGCCCTGCGAGCGGCACATCGGTCCCGTCGGGCGCGTGCCAGAAC
>CAZTHV010000460.1:0-2286 GCA_964613165.1 uncultured Marmoricola sp. | reverse complement strand
CTGCCCAGGATGACCCCGCGGCGGGCGGCGATCGTGCGCAGTGCGCCGTCGTGCTCCACGGTGACGCCGGTGACCCGGCCGTCGGCGAGGACCAGGTCGGTGAGCGCGGTGTCGTAGAGCACCGGCACGCCGGCGTCGATGAGTCCCTGCCGCAGTCCGATGGCGACCGCGTTGCCCATGGCGTACATCCGCCGGCGCAGCAGGATGGACAGCATCCGCTTGAGCATCACCTTGGCCATCGTGACCGGGCCGCGGACGGTGCGCATGCCAAGGCTGATCTTGCGGAAGTCGGCCTGGGTGACGATCAGGTTGGCCGGCGCCTTGGTGTACGGCGGGTGCAGCCGGTCCAGCTCCCGGCCGAGGAAGCGGGCGTCCATCGGGACCGGCTCGACGCTGCGCCCGCGGGACCGGCCGCCGGGCCGCTCGGGCAGGTAGTCGGCGTACTCGGGCACCCAGGCGAACCGCACCGGGGTGAACTCGCGGATGAAGTCCATCACCTCGGGGCCGCGGTCGAGGTAGGTGTCCCGGCGGATCTTGGGCACCACGTCGCCGACGATCGCGTCGAGGTAGCGCTTGGCGGCCTCATCGTCGTCCGGGTCGACCTGGCCGGCCCGCCGCAGCGCGTAGTTGCCCGGGATCCACACGCCGCCACCCGAGCGGGCCGTGGACCCGCCGAAGTAGCTGCTCTTCTCGACCAGCACCGTGGAGAGCCCCTGCCTGGCCGCCGCGAGGGCCGCCGACATCCCGGCCCCGCCGGCGCCCACGACGACGACGTCGAACACGTCATCGTCGACCGTAGTGTTGCTCGTCTCGGCTCCGGCCTCCATGGCGCGAGACTGTAACAGGTTCTATTATCGTCTCCGTGGACACTCGAGACGCTGGCCCGGATGCGATCACCGCCGCCGTCGATCGGCTGGCTCTCGCCCAGGAGACGCGGGTCCCGTGCGCCGCCGTCCGGGACCTGATCGGCACCGGCGACCTGGCGGCGGCGTACGCCGTGCAACAGGGTCTGGTGCGGCGGCGGCTGGCCGCCGGGGCGACCGTGGTGGGCCGCAAGATCGGCGCCACCTCGGAGGCCGTCCAGCGGCAGCTGGGCGTGGACCAGCCGGACTTCGGCTACCTGCTCAGCGACATGGACATGAGCGCTGTCGCCAGCTCCCAGACGGCCATCTCGATGCGCACGCTGGTGCAGCCACGGGTGGAGGCGGAGGTGGCCTTCCGGCTGGCCGAGGACATCGCCCCGGAGGAGGAGGCCGCGATCACCGTCGACCTGGTGCGCGACGCCGTCGAACTGGCGCTGCCCGCGCTGGAGATCGTCGACTCGCGCATCGGCGACTGGGACATCGGGTTCACCGACACGGTGGCCGACAACGCCTCGAGCGGGCTCTACGTGGTCGGCGACCGGGGCCGGCCGCTGAGCGAGCTGGAGCCGCGCGAGGTGGTCATGTCGCTGTCCGTCAACGGCGAGGAGCGCTCGTCGGGGACCGGCGCCGCCTGCCTGGGCGACCCCGTGGAGGCATTGCGCTGGCTTGCCGTGCAGGCGTGGCGCTTCGGGGACCCGCTGCGCGCCGGACACCTGGTCCTGTCCGGGGCCCTGGGACCGTTCGTGCCGTTCGCGCCGGGAGACCGGGTGGTGGCATCGATCAGCGGGTTCGACCCGCTCGGTGTGGAGTTCGAGGAGTGAGAGCCGTGACACGGAACCGCAAGCTGAGTGCCGCCATCGTCGGCCCGGGCAACATCGGCACCGACCTGATGTACAAGCTGCTACGTAGCGAGGTGGTCGAGCCGCGCTGGATGATCGGCGTCGACCCGGAGTCGCCGGGCCTGGGACGGGCCCGGAACAACGGCCTGGAGGCGAGTCACGAGGGAGTGGACTGGCTGCTCGAGCAGGACGAGCTGCCCGACCTGATCTTCGAGGCCACCAGCGCCTACGTGCACCGCGAGTACGCCCCGCGCTACCGCGAGGCGGGCATCCTCGCGGTCGACCTGACCCCGGCCGCGGTCGGTCCGGCCTGCATCCCGGCGGTCAACGGCGACGAGCACGCCGCTGCGGACAACGTCAACATGATCACCTGCGGCGGCCAGGCCACCATCCCGATGGTGGCCGCGGTCTCGCGGGTCACTCCGGTGTCGTACGCCGAGATCGTGGCCTCCGTGGCCTCGCTGAGCGCGGGACCCGGCACCCGGCAGAACATCGACGAGTTCACCCGCACCACCGCAGCCGGCGTCGAGACGATCGGCGGTGCGGAGCAGGGCAAGGCGATCATCATCCTCAACCCGGCCGAG
>CAZTHV010000459.1:0-2306 GCA_964613165.1 uncultured Marmoricola sp. | reverse complement strand
AATCTCAATTTCACCAACTTTAACGCGAGTCATAACTCACCGAGCGCCCTAACGCTTGAATTAAGCCGCCGCGCGGGCGGCAAATTTTGGTAGCTCATAACTGCCGACTCCCGCACGGTCGGCTTGAATGAATTGTTAGCCGTGTTGGATGCCGCCAAACCGGCAGAAGAACCGCCGAGGCGAAACCACCGAAGGCCAACCAGAACTTGGAACTCACGGTAGCACAACCGGTAGCCAGCCCACTACGCGCCGGAGCAGAAGGGCCACCGCACACGCTCCACTGTCCAAGTCCGCGCCATGCCACAGCGACAGCACCCATTGGCTTCAGGCGACGCGACGCCCACAACGTCAAAACCCAAGGCACAAAAGACTGACCCAACACGCATACGCCGGAACCGCACGCAACCCAACCCAACCCAAAGAATACTCAAACTGGCAGTAGCGACGACCACACGGGCTAACGCCGCGTTAAGCGGCTGCCGGGCCGGTAACGCTTGGTTGCAAGATGTAGCGTCCCCGGCAGTCCGCTTGAACGCATAGTTAGCCAACAATCTAGCTAAAATTGGACAATAGAAAATACTCAACAAATCCAACCACACTTGCCGCATCTTGGGGAGTCAGTTTATCCCAGTCGGCGTGCATTGCATGATTTCTAATTTTTGGCATAGCAGATAAAAGTGCTTTTTGAGGACCGGACACCAAGCCCTGAGATTTAAGCGAATTAACCACCTGCTCCATAGTATTTCCCTCAACGGACAAACCATTTTTTGTGGCATATCGCTTCAGGGCATCCTCCAGTGCAGCCGATGCCAAGACTGCCGCCACGGTATGTTGTCCTTCAGACAATGCCGCTTTGGCTAACGCAACAAAATCACCAAACAACTCGCCCGCAAAACTTTTCTCTAAGTCTAAAATGTAACCACCATCAAATTCGCTCCTTGCCCCATAAAAAATTCCACGACAAGCCTCAACCTTCCTGTCATCAACAAAATTGTTTGTGAGCCCAGAAATCTCGTTATTGAAACGAACAAAGTAGGCGCTTTTACTGCCAAAAACCGAATCAAGCAGGCTGAGAACACTCGTCGCCCACATATAAAATGAATTTACATTACTTCGCCGTGAGCTGCTCTCAACTGAAGAAATCTTATTCCCCATTTCAGCGAGTTCACTAAAACGAGCGGAGATGGTAGCTTTGGTTTGCGACATTGTGTGACCTTGTTGGCTAACGCCTGAATTAAGCCGCGCCGCGAAGCGGCGTCGGCTTGAATGAATTGTTAGCCGTGTTGGATGCCGCTAAACCGACAGAAGAACCGCCCGAAGCGAAACCACCGAAGGCCAACCTGAACTCTGAACTCACGGTAGCACAACCGGCAGCCAGACTACTACGCACCGGAGCAGAAGGGCCACCGCACACGAACCGCCATCCAAGCCTGCGCCAAGCCGCCGCCACAGCGCCCGTTGGTTTCTGCGCCGCAAAGCCCACAGCGTCAAAACCCAGGGCACACGATGCTGACCCGACACGCATACGCTAGAACCGCACGCAAACCAACCTGAAAAATACTCAAACTGGCAGTGGCGATGATCACACGGGCTAACGCCGCGTTAAGCGGCTGCCGGGCCGATAATGCTTGGTTGATAGATGTGGCGTCCCCGGCAGTCCGCTTGAACGCATAGTTGGGCCGCAACACTACTATTTTTCAGCATCCAACCGCATTCTAGCATTTGCCGCAGATTTCATCTTGCGGACGCCAGCATCACGGATTGATATTGCCTTGGCCAATGCACTGTCATATTTTTCTTGGGTCATTGTATTTTCCGTGGCAATGTACACACTGCGATTTTTTGGTTTATCTCCCGCAACCGGATAGGTAACCTGGAAATAGTATTGAATTGAAGCCCGACCTGCCCTTGTACGTGAAGTTGGGCCTGAGATTCCCACAGGAAGATCACTGGACTTATTTTTATTGACTTCACTGCGCAATCCAGTTGGCGCCTCAGCAGTTTTCATTCGACGCTTTAACTCCGATACCGCCTCGTCAAAAGCACGGGCCGATCCCGATCCATCGGGTGAATTGTCGGAGAAGTACTGCCATAGTCCCAAACGAACTTGCCAACCATGCGTACGAGACCTTGAAATATCAATTCTCTGTATGTGGGTTGGAACATCAAATGTGTCACCAAAGATCGTTACCCAACTCCTGCTTTTCATTACATTCCCCCAAATTCTCCATACTGCATGGCATTGCGGCCCAACGCCGTGTTAAGCGGCTGCCGGCCATGAAGCTTGGTTGCAAGATGTGGCGTCC
>CAZTHV010000458.1:0-2339 GCA_964613165.1 uncultured Marmoricola sp. | reverse complement strand
CGTTGTACGAAGGAGCGCGCCTCGGTGTTGCCCAGCTTGGTCTTGGTCTGGCCCTCGAACTGCGGCTCGCCGAGCTTGATCGAGATGATCGCGGTCAGGCCCTCGCGGATGTCGTCGCCGGACACCCGGTCCTCCCGCTTCTTGATCAGGCCCCACTCCTCGCCCCAGTTGTTCACCAGCGTGGTCAGCGCGGCTCGGAAGCCCTCCTCATGGGTGCCGCCCTCGTGGGTGTTGATGGTGTTGGCGAAGGTGTGCACCGACTCGGTGAACGAGGTGTTCCACTGCATCGCCACCTCGAGGCTCATGTGGTTCTCGGTGCCGTCGGGGGTGGTCGCCTCGAAGCTGATGATCGTCGGGTTGGCCTTGTCCTTGCGGCGGTTGAGGTGCTCGACGTAGTCGACCAGGCCTCGGTCGTACTTAAACCGACGCTCGATGACGCCCTCGGACAGCGACTCGACCCCGGTCTCCGACGACCCGACGTCCTCCTGCAGCGCATCGGCGAGCATCTCGGTCTCCGCGACCGGCGGGCGCTCGTCGCGCACGACGATCTCCAAGCCCTTGTTGAGGAAGGCCATCTCGCGGATCCGGGTCGTCACCGTCTCCAGGTTGAACCTGGTGGTCTCGAAGATGTCGACCGAGGGGTAGAAGGTGATCGTCGTGCCGGTGCGCTCGCCTTCCGCCATCGGGCGGATCTCGTCCAGGCCACCATCGGGCACGCCGACGGTGAAGGACTGCCGCCACAGGTGACCCCGGTTCTTCACCTCGGCGATCAGCGTGGTGGACAGCGCGTTGACCACGGAGATGCCGACACCGTGGAGACCACCGGAGACCTTGTAGCCGCCGCCGCCGAACTTGCCGCCGGCGTGCAGCATCGTCAGCGCCATGGTGAGCGCCGGGATGCCCTCGGTCGGATGGATGCCGGTAGGGATGCCGCGGCCGTTGTCCTCGACCCGGACGCCGCCGTCGGCCTGCAGGGTCAGCACGATCCGGTCGCAGTAGCCGGCCAGCGACTCGTCGACGGAGTTGTCCACCACCTCCCAGATCAGGTGGTGCAGCCCGCGCTCCCCGGTGGAGCCGATGTACATGCCGGGCCGCTTGCGAACGGCCTCGAGGCCCTCGAGGACCTGGATCGTGCTGGCGTCGTACTTGCCTTCGTCGACGGCGGATGAGGTGGTGGACTGATCTGCCACGTACGACGTCCTTCACTCGGGGATCGGCACAAGAAAGGTCGTCGCGAGAGCGTCGTAGCTGTTCGGACGACCACCGGCCAGTCTACCCTTCACGGTCCCGGAGTCACGTGTCGCTCGCCCACACGGGAGGGGACTCTGCGGGAAACACCCCCCTCAGCGGGCCAGGACGCGGGCCTGCGATCCCGTTCAGGGCCTCAGGTGGGTCCCCATACAGCCCAGAGCCTCCGGACGGCTCGCATCCGAGTGCTCAGCCGTAGGTGTCCCGTGGGCCGCGCCCCTTGACCCGGAAGCGCCCGGCGGTCCAGCGCGGCGCCTGCGGCCCCATGACGTCGATCGCCTCCACAGTCCCATCGCCCAGCTCCTCGTTGAGCCGGCGCACCAGAGTGGCGGCCAGCAGCCGGAGCTGGGTGGCCCAGGCGGTGGAGTCGGTGCGCACCAGCAGGCGCCCGTCGGCGAAGGACTCCGGGGTCGTGTGCGCGGCCACCTCGGTGCCGACGAGGGCCGACCAACGGGTGAAGACGCCGTGCACCCGCAGCTCGGTGGCCCATCCCTGGTCGGCCACGAGCCGGCCGAAGGTGGAGTCGAGCGGCTGCGGGTCGCGATCGTCGGGATGGGCCGAGCTCGACCTCGGCGCCTGGGGGAGCGACTTCCGCTTCCGCTTGTGGCCGGTACGGCCGGCCAGGCCGCGGGCGACGCTGCGGGCGAGGTCGAGCCCGTCGTCGCGGTGCTGCTGCTCGGGCCGTTCGGGTACGCCGGGCTCGGCGGGTCCGTCCTCGGGCTGGTCAGTCATCGGCCCGAACCTCACCGTCGGCGACCAGGAGCCGCCGGCCGCGCAGCTGCTCGGGGACGTCCTCGGGGACGGCGGCGGTGATCAGCACCTGCTCGGCCCCGGTGACCAGCTCCGCGAGCTGGTCACGCCGGCCGGTGTCCAGCTCGGCGAAGACGTCGTCGAGGATCAGGATCGGGTCGTCGCCCTCGCCGATCTCCGGCGAGCGGAGCAGGTCGTAGGACGCCAGCCGCAGTGCCAGCGCGAACGACCACGACTCCCCGTGGCTGGCGTAGCCCTTGGCCGGGAAGCCGCCCAGCTCCAGGCCGATGTCGTCGCGGTGCGGTCCGACCAGGGTGAGCCCGCGGTCGAGCTCGTCGCGC
>CAZTHV010000457.1:0-2339 GCA_964613165.1 uncultured Marmoricola sp. | reverse complement strand
GACCTTCGCCGAAGCGGTCGAGGCGGATCTGGGTGCGGTCGAGGTGGTCGTCTCCAACGCGGGTCGGGTCGCCCCCGGCGCCCTGCACGAGATCACCGGCGAGCGCTTCGCCGCCGAGCTGGACGTCAACCTGGTCGGTGCTCACCGCCTGGTGACCGCCTTCGTCCCGGGCATGGTCGAGCGCAAGCGCGGTGATCTGGTGCTGGTCAGCTCCGATGTCGCCGTGCGCGCCCGGCCCTTCATGGCGGCGTACGCCGCGAGCAAGTGGGGCCTGGAGGGCATGGCGCAGGCGATGCAGATGGAGCTCGAGGGCACCGGCGTGCGAGTCAGCGTGGTGCGCCCCGGCCCGACCTGGAGCGAGATGGGCACCGACTGGGACGACGCCGAGGCTGCCCACGTCCTCAACCAGTGGGTCCGGTTCGGCCTGGCCAGGCATCCGCACTTCCTCAAGCCCGCCGCCCTGGCCGACGCGATCGCCACCGTCGTCGCCGCGCCGCGGGGGGTCCACCTGAGCCTCGTGGAGGTCAATCCCGAAGCACCCGTGGAGGACTGAGATGACCACGACGCAGCAGCCCACCCTGGCCGGTGTCCCGGAGGTGTCGCGGCGGTTCCCGGACAGCCCGTACGGCCACCTGGAGGACCTGCGCGACGACCCGATCGACCTGCTGCACCGGGTGCGGGAGGAGTGCGGCGACGTCGGTCGCTTCCGACTCGCCGACCGCGACGTCGTCCTGGTCAGCGGCGCCGAGGTCAACGAGACCTTCTTCCGCGCCCCGGACGAGGTCCTGGACCAGGCGCCGGCCTACCCCTTCATGACACCGATCTTCGGCGAGGGCGTCGTCTTCGACACCACGCCGGAGCAGCGCAAGGAGGCGCTGAAGAACCAGGCCCTCAAGGGCGAGATGATGCGTGGCCACGCCAGCACCATCGAGAACGAGATCAACCGGATGGTGGCCGACTGGGGCGACGAGGGGGAGATCGATCTCCTCGACTTCTTCGCCGAGCTGACCATCTACACCACCTCGGCCTGCCTGATCGGCAAGCCCTTCCGCGAGGAGCTGGACGGGCGCTTCGCCCAGCACTACCACGACCTGGAGCGGGGTACCGACGCGCTGGCGTACGTCGACCCCTACCTGGAGGGCGTGGAGTCCTTCCAGGTCCGCGACGCCGCGCGGCTGAAACTGGTCGAGCTGGTGCAGGGCATCATCGACGGGCGCCACGAGCGCGGGACCGTGGCGCGCGAGGACCGTGACCTGCTCGACGTGCGGATCTCGCTGGAGTTCTCCGCGCCCGTCATCACCGGGATGTTCATCTCGATGATGTTCGCCGGGCACCACACCTCGTCCGGTACGGCGGCCTGGACGCTCATCGAGCTGCTCCGCCACCCCGAGGTGATGGCCGAGATCGTCGCCGAGCTGGACGAGCTGTACGCCGACCCGGACGGAACCGGCGCCGGAGAGGTCTCCTTCCAGGCACTCCGCTCGATCCCCCGGCTGGAGGCGGCGCTGAAGGAGACGCTGCGGCTGCACCCGCCGCTGATCCTGCTGCTGCGCCTGGCCCAGGAGGACTTCGAGATCGGCGGTCACGTGCTGCCCGCCGGCACGATGGTCGGTGCCAGCCCGCGGGTCTCCAACCGGATCGGCGAGGACTTCCCCGAGCCCGACCGCTTCGACCCGGGCCGCTACCTCGACCCTCGGCAGGAGGACCTGGCCAACCGGTGGACCTGGATCCCGTTCGGTGCCGGGCGGCATCGCTGCGTCGGCAACGCCTTCGCGATGATGCAGCTCAAGGCGATCTTCTCGGTGCTGCTGCGCGACTACTCCTTCGAGATGACGCAGCCCGCGGAGAGCTACCGCGACGACACCTCCAAGATGGTGATCCAGCTCGCCCGTCCGGCCACGGTCCGCTACCGGAGGCGAGAGCGGTGAGGGTTCAGTGAGAGTCGCCGCGGACCTCGACCTGTGCCAGGGGCACCAGAACTGTCAGAGCGAGGCGCCCGCGGTCTTCGGGTTCGACGCGGACGCCGACGTGGTCGTCGTCCTGGACGAGAGCCCGCCGGAGAGCGAGCACGAACGGGTGCTCGCCGCGGTGAGGTACTGCCCCGCGGTGGCACTGGCCATAGCAGAGCCGAAGAGCGAGGAGGAGTGAGATGACCGACCTGACCCTGACCCGGGCCGAGATCGAGGAGTTCTGGGACTCCTGGCTCGACGTCAACCGCGAGGCCGAGCGGATCGGCGACTGGCGGATCATGGCCGACTGGTACGCCGTGGACGCGACGTACGGCTGGATGTACACCCCCGACGAGCACTTCATGGCGATCGGCCGGGAGGAGATCCGCA
>CAZTHV010000456.1:0-2340 GCA_964613165.1 uncultured Marmoricola sp. | reverse complement strand
GCCTGCTTCTCGGTGGAGCGGACGAAGTACTTGATGTTGTCGAAGTCGATCTCGCCGAGCTCGCCGCCCCAGGTCGGCATCGGCTTGCGCTGGAAGAGCTTGAGACCCTTCAGTCGCAGGTCGAGCATCCACTGCGGCTCGGACTTCTTCGCCGAGATGTCCCGGACGACGTCCTCGTTCAGGCCGCGCTTGGCCGTCTCGCCGGCTTCGTCACGGTCGGCCCAGCCGAACTCGTAGCGGCCGATGCCCTTCAGCTCTGGGTTGAGCTCCTCGATGGAGGTCACTGGTGACCACCCTTCCTGGTTGCGATGGATGAGCCTGTGGTGGACGCCGCGGGCGCCCCGGACGCCGCTGAAGCCTCAGTGGACGAGACTCCAGCGGGAATGCAGGTGGTGCATACGCCATCGCCGTGGGCGATGGTCGCCAGGCGCTGGACGTGACTGCCGACGATGCGGCCGATGACCTCGGTCTCCGCCTCGCACAGCTGTGGGAACTCGTGCGCCACGTGCGAGACCGGGCAGTGCTGTTGGCACAGCTGCTCCCCGATCGGCACCTCGCGGACCGAGGCGGCGTATCCCTGGCTGGTGAAGACCCTGGCCAGCGCCGTGGCCGGGGTCAGCTCCGGGTGGTCGGCGACCAACCGGACGAACTCGGCCTCGATGGCGTCGGCGCGGCGCTCGGCGAAGGCCCGGACGGCGTCCTCGCCGCCGGTCTCGGCCAGGAACCGCAGGGCCTCGACCGCCAGGTCGTCGTACTGCTGGTCGAACTGGTCGCGCCCGGTGTTGGTGAGCGCGAACGCCTTGGCCGGCCGGCCGCGGCCCCGTGCGCCCGGCAGCCGCTGGTCGCGGACCTCCAGGGCGCCGTCGGCGAGGAGCTGGTCCAGGTGCCGCCGGACGGCCGCCGGGGTCAGCTCCAGGCGCTCGGCGAGCGCCGCCGCGGTGGACGGCCCGTGCTCCAGGATGGAGCGCGCCACCCGCTCACGGGTCGGGGCGTCGGCACCCACAGGGGTGCGGCGCTCGACCGGCTCACGGATTTCCACAACGCCAGTGTGCCGTTAATGCGGTTGACCTTTCAAATAAGGCTGCCCTAACTCGCTGGCCGACCCCGGCAGTGGCGCCCAGGCGGCTGTTCCTACACTGTCGGCGTGCCTGACAGACCGGTTCCGTCGCCCGCCGTCGAGGTCACCGGGCTGGTGATGCGGTACGGCGACCGGGTCGCCGTCGACGCGCTCGATCTGAATGTCGCGCGGGGCACCATCACCGCGGTGCTCGGGCCCAACGGGGCCGGCAAGACGACCACCCTGGAGACCTGCGAGGGATACCGCCGCCCGCAGGCCGGCACGGTCCGGGTCCTGGGCCTGGACCCGGTCGCCGACCGTCGTGCCCTGCTCCCCCGGATCGGCGTGATGCTGCAGGGCTCCGGAGCCTGGTCGGGCGTCCGGGCGATGGAGATGCTGCGGCACATCGCGCGGCTGCACTCCTCGCCTCTCGACGTGGACCTGCTGGCCGAGCGGCTGGGGCTCGGCGACTGCGGGCGCACGCCGTACCGTCGGCTCTCCGGCGGCCAGCAGCAGCGACTCGGGCTCGCGATGGCGGTCGTCGGGAGGCCGGAGCTGGTCTTCGTCGACGAGCCGACCGCCGGGATGGACCCGCAGGCACGGCGTACGACGTGGGAGCTGCTGGAGGAGCTGCGCGAGCACCGGGTCACCGTCGTGCTGACCACCCACTACATGGACGAGGCCGAGCGGCTGGCCGACCACATCCACATCATCGACCACGGCCGGATGATCGCCTCCGGCTCGCCGGTGGAGTTGACCCGCGGCGGCACTTCGACGATCCGGCTGGTGGTCACCAAGCCCTTCCCCGAAGGCGCGCCGGAGTCACTGCAGGCGGCACTCGGTCCGGCGGTCGAGGTCCGGCCGATCAGCGATGTCAGCCTGGTCGTGACCGGGCCGGCCGACCACACCACTCTGGCGGTGGTCAGTCGCTGGTGCGAGGAGCAGGGCGTCCTGCCCGAGTCGCTGCACCTGGGCCAACGCAACCTCGAGGACGTCTTCTTGGAGCTCACCGGACGGGGACTCGCCCATGACTGAGCGCGCCCTGGACCTCTCCCCTCGCCCGGGTGCGGCGCCACTGATCAGCCAGGTGCTGGCCCAGGCGTCGATCGAGGCACGGCTGATGCTGCGCAACGGCGAGCAGCTGCTGATCGCGGTGGTGATCCCGGTGATCGTGCTGGTCGGCGGCGTGGCCGCGGCCGACCATGTGGACCTCGGCGTCTCCGGCGAGCCGGTCGACATCACCGCCAGCGCAAGCACGCCGGGGGTGAGGATGTCCACCGGCT
>CAZTHV010000455.1:0-2345 GCA_964613165.1 uncultured Marmoricola sp. | reverse complement strand
GACACGTTGTCGACCTCCACAGATCTGCATCGTTGGGGTGGGATGACGTTTGACGCCTGCGTTCGTCGGTACGCCGTCGCGGGGGTCGTACTTCCAAGCACCTGCGCTGGCACCCTCACGAGGAGAGTGCCAGAACCGAACTTAGCACTCTCACCAACTGAGTGCCAGACGGGGGCCCGAGCCCGGGCGAGAGAGAATGACCTCGTGGATCCCGACGCCTTCGGCTGGCTGCTGACCCCACCCGGCCAGGAGCTGCTGGCCCGGGCGGCCGATGCTCCCGCCGACCCGCTGGCCGCCAGTGCCGCCCTGCGGGCCACCCCCGCCTCCGCCGAGCACGTGGCGGCCGCCCTGACCCAGGTGGACCTGCGCCGTCGCGCCGCCGCGAAGCTCGGCGACGACGCGGCCCGGATGTACTTCACCCCGGACGGGCTGGAGCAGGCCACCCGCTCCTCGGTGGCCACCCACCGGGCGCGACGGATGGCCGCCTCGGGGCTGGACACGGTGATCGACCTGGGCTGCGGCATCGGTGGCGACCTGATCGCACTGGCCCGCGCGGGACTGACGGTCGCCGGCGTCGACCTGGACCCGCTGCGGGTTCGGGTCGCCCGGGCCAACCTGGCCGCCCTCGACCTGCCCGGCGCGGTGTCGGTGGCGGACGCGACGACGGTCGACCACGGCGCCTTCGGCGTCGCCTTCGCCGATCCGGCCCGGCGCAACGGCGCGGGACGGGCATTCCGGGTCGAGGACTGGACGCCGTCCTGGTCCTTCGTCGGGGAGCTGCTGCGCCGCGACGCCTGCGTCAAGGCGGCGCCCGGAATCCCGCACGACCTGGTGCCCGGCGGCGTGGAGGCGGAGTGGGTCAGTGACCACGGCGAGGTCAAGGAGGCGGCGCTCTGGTCCGGCCGGCTCGCCACGACCGCGCGCCGGGCGACGGTGATCGGGCGCGGTGGCCTGGCCACGCTCACCGATGAGGATCTCGCGCCCGTCGCAGTCCGACCGGTGGGCGCGTTCCTCTACGAGCCCGACGGCGCGGTGATCCGGGCCCACCTGGTCGCCGCGGTGGCTGCCGGCGTCGGCGGCGGTCTCCTCGACGAGCACCTCGCCTACGTCACCTCCGAGGAGCCCTTCCACACGCCCTTCGCCCACGCCTACCGCGTCGTCGAGAGGCTGCCGCACCGGGAGAAGCAGCTCCGGGCCGCTCTGAGCGAGCGCGGCATCGGCCGGCTGACCATCAAGAAGCGCGGCGTCGAGGTGGTCCCCGAGCAGCTGCGGCGCCGCCTCTCCCTCCATGGCGACAACGAGGCCACCATCGTCCTCACCCGCGCCGCCGGCAAGGGCATCTGCCTGCTCGTCGAGCCCTTCTGAGCCGGGACCGACGTCAGGCCGCGGTGAGCGCCGGACGCCCGGCGAGCAGATCCGCGGTGTCCGCGTCGCGTAGCCCGAGTCGCCATCGAGTGCGCTCAGCAAGGAGATCGAACGCCCGGCGAGCCAGGCCGTTGCTGTCGACGATCGAGTCCGCGACCACCAGCGTGCTGTCGTCCTGCGGCATTCGCCATCTTGGTCACCTCCTCCAACGAGCCAGTTGCTGCACCGTCCACCGGCCTCGCGGATCACGAGGACCTCGATCAGCCGATCGCAGCACCCACCCGGAAGTCCCCGGAGATCAGGTGCCGATGCCCGCCTTCTCCCCGCCGATGGTGGTGTCCTCGCCGTGACCGGTGTGGACGACGGTGTCGTCGGGGAGATCGAACAGCCGGGTGCGGATGGAGCTGAGGATCAGGTCCGGGTCGCTGTAGGAGCGGCCGGTCGCGCCGGGACCGCCGTGGAAGAGCGTGTCGCCGGTGAAGACGCAGCCCAGGTCGGGCGCGTAGAGGCAGACAGCGCCTGGAGCATGGCCCGGCGTGTGCCGGACCATCAGCGTCGTGCCGCCCACGACGATCTGCTGCCCGTCGACCAGGTCGACATCCCACAGGTCGTCCTTGTGGGTCAGCTCCCACAGCGGCCGGTCGTCGGGGTGCAGCAGGATCGGCGCCCGCGTGGCCTCGCGCAGGGCCGGAGCCACCCGCACGTGGTCGTCGTGGGCATGGGTGCAGACGATCGCCTTGACCAAGCGATCGCCCACCACCGCGAGGATCCCCTCGACGTCGTGGGGCGCGTCGATGACCACGCACTCGGCGTCGTCACCCACCACCCAGACGTTGTTGTCGACGTCGAAGGTCTGCCCGTCGAGACTGAACGTGCCGCTGGTGACGCCATGGTCGACGCGGGCGCTCACAGGACCACCACGGAGCGCAGCACGCTGCCGTCGTGCATCTTGGCGAACGCGGGCTCCACATCGTCCAGGC
>CAZTHV010000454.1:0-2348 GCA_964613165.1 uncultured Marmoricola sp. | reverse complement strand
CGATCGGGTCGGAGACCTTCATCATCGTCGCCTTGAGGTGCACCGAGAAGAGCACGTCCTGGGCCTTGGCCTCGGCCAGCGCGTTGTCCAGGAAGGCGCGTAGGTGAGCGGCCTGCATCACGGTCGCGTCGACGATCTCGCCGGCGAGGACCTTCAGACCCTCCTTGAGCACGATGGTCTCGCCCGAGGTGGTCTCCAGAACGACGGACAGCGTGTCGTCGGCCGCCATGGTCACCGACTTCTCGTTGGCGGCGAAGTCGTGGGATCCCATCGTGGCGACCTGGGTCTTGGAGCCGTCGGCGAACGGCTTGTTGGTGTGCGGGTGGGTCCTGGCGTAGCTCTTCACGCTCAGCGGCGCTCGCCGATCGGAGTTGCCCTCGCGGAGGACCGGGTTGACCGCGGAGCCCTTGACCTTGTCGTACTTCGCGCGGATCTCGCGCTCCTCGTCGGTGGCCGGCGCCTCGGGGTAGTCCGGAATGGCGATGCCCTTGTCCTGCAGCTCCTTGATCGCCGCCTTGAGCTGCGGGATCGAGGCGGAGATGTTGGGCAGCTTGACGATGTTCGCCTCGGGCGTCATGGCGAGCTCGCCGAGCTCGCCGAGCGCGTCGTCGGCCAGGCCGAAGGCGCTGAGGATCCGGGCGGCCACGGAGATGTCCCGGGTCTCCACACGGACGCCGGCCTTGGCGGCGTACGCCTCGACGATCGGCAGGAAGGAGTAGGTCGCCAGCAGCGGCGCCTCATCGGTGTGGGTGTAGATGATGGTCGTCGTCATGGCGTCCTCCCGGCGGGCGAAATCTCTCGACATCAAGATATCTGACGCCGTGCGACGGCGCGACACCACCCTCGCAGCGGCCGCCGAGGTCACACAACTGGGGCCTTTGTCCGAGTATCGTCCGAACGGCGGCCTCTCCGCGGCCGTGACTCACCCCACGAAAGGTGAACCTCTCATGGAACCCACGATGTCCAAGAAGGCGGCGGCCGAGTTCCTCGGCACGTTCGTGCTCGTCTTCGGTGGCTGTGGCACCGCCGTGCTGGCCGGCAAGGAGGTCGGCTTCCTCGGCATCGCCCTGGCCTTCGGCCTGACGGTCCTCACCATGGCCTACGCCGTCGGCCACGTCTCGGGCGGGCACTTCAACCCGGCGGTGACCGTCGGCGCGGCCGTCGCAGGCCGTATCTCCTGGAAGGACACTCCCGTCTACTTCATCGCCCAGCTGGTCGGCGGCGTCGTTGCCGGCGCCGTTCTGCTGCTGGTCGCCTCAGGTCTGGACGGCTTCGACCGCGTCGCCAGCGGCTTCGCCTCCAACGGGTACGACGACCGCTCGCCGATGGGCTACTCGCTGCTCGCCTGCCTGGTGATCGAGGTGCTGCTGACGGCGGTCTTCCTCTGGGTGATCCTCGGCACCACCGATCTGCGCGCACCGAAGGGCTTCGCCCCGCTCGCGATCGGCCTGGCGCTCACCCTGATCCACCTGATCTCGATCCCGGTCACCAACACCTCGGTGAACCCGGCCCGGTCCATCGGAGTCGGCCTGTTCGCCGGCGGTGACGCCATCGCGCAGCTGTGGCTGTTCATCCTGGCTCCGGCCGTCGGCGCGGCGATCGCCGGGGCGACGTACAAGCTGATGCTCGACGACCCCAGCGTCACCGGCGACCTCGCCGAGGCGATGGAGGGCTAGTAGGGCCGGGCACCCTGCCCGTCTCACCGACAACCCGGACGAACCGGCGCTGGCGCACCGCTGCTAGCGTCGGTTCGTCATATCCGGACGCTTTTTCTTCGTAGGAGATCCCTCGTGCCCGCTCCCCTCAAGGTGGCCGTCACCGGTGCTGCCGGCCAGATCGGCTACAGCCTGCTCTTCCGTCTCGCCAGCGGCTCGCTCCTCGGCGCGGACCGTCCGATCGAGTTGCGACTGCTCGAGATCGAGCCCGCGCTCAAGGCTCTCGAGGGCGTCGTGATGGAGCTCGACGACTGTGCCTTCCCGACCCTCACCGGGGTGGAGATCGGCGCCGACCCGGAGAAGATCTTCGACGGAGTCAACCTGGCGCTGCTGGTCGGCGCCCGCCCGCGCGGACCGGGCATGGAGCGCGGCGACCTGCTGGAGGCCAACGGCGCGATCTTCACCGCGCAGGGCAAAGCCCTGAACAAGGTCGCCGCCGGCGACGTCCGCATCGGCGTCACCGGCAATCCGGCCAACACCAACGCGCTGATCGCGATGACCAACGCCCCCGACATCCCCCGCGAGCGCTTCTCCGCGCTGACCCGCCTGGACCACAACAGGGCGATCTCCCAGCTGGCCGCCAAGACGGGCGCGGCCGTCACCGACATCACCAAGATGACGATCTGGGGCAAC
>CAZTHV010000453.1:0-2357 GCA_964613165.1 uncultured Marmoricola sp. | reverse complement strand
TCTCGGCGGATCGGCCACTCTGCACACGGCGCCGGGAGAGGGCACCGAGTGGGAGGTCACCGTGCCGCACGCTGAGCCGTCGGAAGAGGCCAGATGACGATTCACCAGACGCATCCGTTCGCCGAGCCCGACGATCCGGTACGCCGGTTCCGCGGCCGTCTCGGCGGCGCCGTGTCGCTGTGGACGGCCGGCGAGGGCCGGGACCGGGCGGGGCTGACCGTTGCCTCCCTTCTGGTGGCCAACGGCGCCCCGGCGTACGTCGTGGGGCTGGTGGACCCCGACTCCGACCTGGCCGACGCCGTCATCCGCACCGGCCGTGCGGTGGTGCACCTGCTGTCCTGGGCCGACCGGGACCTCGCCGACGCGTTCGGCGGGACCGCGCCGGCGCCGGGCGGTCCGTTCCGGCTCCGGGAGTGGGAGCAGGGAGACCACGGCCCGGTCCTCCCCGGCCGTACCCATGCGCTGGTCTCGGTGGAGTCGGCCGTGCCGACCGGCTGGTCCCGGCTGGTCACCGCACGGATCGACGCCGTGGTCCTCGCCGACGACGCGCGTCCGCTGGAGCACCGCCGGGGCCGCTACCGCGACACTACTTCCTCTTGATCTTGACCTTCAGGTTTCGCCAGGCCGAGAGGTTCCCGGCGGCATCCGTGGCCCGGACCTGGATGGTCCACTTCCCCTTCGGGAGCTTGGGTAGCGAGATCGTCCAGCCGCCCCGGGTGAGCCGGGCGGTGACCGGCGCCTTGATCGCCAGCTTCTTGCTCTTGACGGTCGTGAGCTTGCTGCCCGTCAGCGTCTTGAACTTCTTCTTGCCGACCTTGGCGTAGGCGAGCACTTCGACCTTGGCGATCGCGCTCCGGTCGGCCGTCGTGCCGGTCACGGTCCGCCACGCCTGGGAGCTGGCCAGCCACTGCTTGCACTTCTTGCCCTTGACCTTGGGCTTGCACACGGCCTTGGCGATGGTCACGACGGGGGCGGTCCGGTCCGGCGTCGTCGCGGGCGGCTGCGGGCTGCCGTTGGCGAGCGTGACCGGCCACGAGGTCGAGCCGCCGTTGACGTCGCTGGCGGCGTAGATGCCGACGGTGTAGCTGCCGTCGGGGAGCGCGCCGGTCTCCCAGGTGCACTCGAACGCCCCGGTGCCGGCTTCCTGGGCGGGGCTCTCGCAGATCGTGCCGGACGTGCCGCCGGGGCCGTTCCAGGTGAGCCGCAGCGTGGAGATCGTGTGGAACTGCTGGCGCGCGTAGCCGGTGAGGGTGACGACGCCGGACGCCGGGCTCTCCGGCTTGGTCAGGCCGAAGGCCAGTCGCGCGTCGGACACGAGCGTGGGACCGGTCCGCACGCGGGTGTTGCCCACCCGGTCGCGGTAGACCGCGCGGTACTCGTAGCAGGTCGCCTCGTCGAGGACCCTGAGGTTGCTGGCCGCCGCCGTCTCGAGCTCGGTGGCCCAGGCGCTCCAGGCGCCGGTGTCGCAGCCGCTCGCGGTGAGCGGAGTCGTGCGGGATTCCAGGCTGACGCCGGCCATGCCCGCGCCGGCGTCCTCGGCCGGCTTGACCGTGACGCTGGTGATGAAGCTGGTGGTGTGGGTCGGATAGCCGATGCCGCCGCCGTACGGCGGCGTGCCGTCGGCGACGACGGTGAGATCGGTCGAGGGGCCACCCTGCGCGACCACCGAGTGAGTGCCGCCCGCCGCCCCGGCGCTGAAGGAGTAGGACTTCTCGTACCGGTCGCCGTTCGGGGTGCCGGCGCCGCCGCCGGTCCAGCCGGCGCCGAGCGCGGGGAAGGTCACGCCGGTGGCGGGGGTGTCGTCGGAGAGGCCGTAGCGCAGCGTGAACGAGCCGCTCTGGTCCGGATGGATGAAGAGCGTCTGGTCCGCGCGGCGATAGTGCTGCGCGCCGGGGTTGGTCGCGCCGGCGACCGTCAGACGTGCCGGGCTGGCGATGGTCTGGACGGTGCGGACCTCCTCGCCCCAGTCGACGCCGAGCGTGCCCTTGCCGATGTAGCCCCAGCCGTAGACCGAGCCGTCGACGATCACCAGTGAGTGCAGGTCGCCGGCGGACACGTCGGTGGCCGGCCCGGGCAGGGATATCTCGACCGGCAGCGACTCGTCGGTCGCTCGATCACCCACGCCGCCGACCTGGTTGAAGGTGTTCGCGCCCCAGCCGAGCACCCCGCCGGCGGCATCCCTGCCGAGCATGTGGCCGCCGCCGGCGCTGAGCTGGGTCAACGGCAGCACCGGGTTGATCACATCGGCCGGCCGCGGCACGTAGTAGGCGCGCTTGTTGGTGGTCTGGTAGTACGAGCCGCTGAAGGTCCGGCCCCAGCCGTAGGAGCTGCCGTCGGACGCCACCGCGACGCCGTAG
>CAZTHV010000452.1:0-2375 GCA_964613165.1 uncultured Marmoricola sp. | reverse complement strand
ACTGGTCTGGCTCTTGACGGTGCCCGTGGAGCAGCCGAGGTCTGCCGCGGTCTCCTCCACCGACAGCCCCCAGTAGTGACGTAGCACCACGACGCGGCGCTGCCCCGCGGGGAGGGCCCGCAACGCCGCCCAGAGCTCATCGGCGTCCTCGCTCAGGCTTGCCGGGCCAGAGGCCTCCGGCAATTCTGCCGTCGACCGCTCGCGACGCCACGGACGGCGCCCCTCGTCGATGTGAGCGTTGACCAGGCTCCTCCGGACATACGCCTCGACGCTGTCGGCGCGCACGACTCGCGGCCAGGCCACGTACAGCTTGGTGAGCGTCTCCTGGACGAGGTCCTCGGCCCTGTGCGGGTCGCCGCAGAGCAGCCAGGCACTCCGGTACAGATGCGGCCGCCGCCCCGCGACGTACGCCCCGAACTCCTCGTCTCGTGACACGCCATGCCTCCCTCGTTCTTCCTCACCCACCTTGACGGAGCCTGGGCGCGAAAGGTTGGGAGGATCGCCGAGCTGCCCCTCGGCCGGCTCCGCGCCGAACCAGTCCACGGCGGCCGACCCGGGCGTGTCACGCGCCGGCACTACCTGGGTGAGACCAACGACTCGATGGAGGAGCACGAAGACTGGGGATTGGAGCGAGGCGCACAGCGCGCCGATGGAGGCTGCGGTCGCCGATGCCGCCTCCGGCGAGGTCGACCTGGACGCGGCGTGGGACCAGGTCGCTCGCCGGATCGACACCCCGGGTGTGGCTGGCGCAAGATCCCTGAGCTGGCCGCGCTCATCGCGCCACCGCGATTCCCCGATAGGTCACACGAGCCGTTGCCGTACCCGCTCAGCGGAAGCCTCAGCCGCTGACATCTGACGTCACGAAGGCCAGCTTCAGTAGACCGAGACGTGCACGTGGTCGTAGTGGTTGGCGGTGGCCGAGCCGCGGTTGGACATCGGCCGCCAGCCCTCGCCGCCACGCTGCTGGGTGAAGATCCGCTGTCGCCAGATGACGTCGTAGATGTCGAAGGTCCGGGCGTTGGCCCGCAGGAACTCCGCGATCCGGGTGCCGAGCGCGACATCGCTGGTCATGATGTCGATGGCGCGGCCGGCCCGGTGCTCTCCGTGGCCGCTGCGGCCGCCGTACCGGGTGATCTGCGGGAAGTTGTTGCACACCGCGCGGTAGACCCGGATCGCCCGCGGGGTCAGGCCGCTCTCCACGCCGGAGGTGCCGGCGCAAGGCCGACTGACGATGGGCAGCGCGTCGGGGCCGCTCGGCTTCTTCTCGTCGAGGTACGCCGCGCTGACCCAGCGCAGGCTGCCCTTGATGACGATCTGGGCGAAGCCGTTCTCCCGGATGCCGGTGACACCCACCCGGGAGGCGACGTCCACCTCGCCGAAGGTCTTGGCGTCCTTGCGGGGCGCGGCCCGGACCAGCAGGTCCTCGGTGGTCCAGAGATGGTCGTTCGCCGTGGCCGGGGCGTTCTGCGCCGTGAGCGACGGCGGCGCCATCCGATCGGAGTCCCGCGACATGGGCGTCGTCCGGTCGGCGAGCTGGGCTGCGGAGATCGAGCCGCCGGCGAACGGGGCCGGGTCAGCGGTTCCGGGTCCCAGGTCCGTGGTGGCGACACCGACGCCGACGACCGCCGCCGTCACCGCGGGAGCGGCCAGCAGCGATATCCGTCGGTACTTCGACTGGCGTGGCGGGAGGCTGTGCTTGCCTCGGGTCACGAATAGTCCTCACGTGGGGTACAAGGGCGTGCCGCCTCCGGTCCGAGGGCCTTCGACGGCACTCCATGAGACCACGGATGCGATGCCTTCGCTATTCCAACCGGATGAGAGAGGCGTGAGTCACGCCACTCGGTGCGGATTCCGTGGTCGATCCCCTCATCCGCCACTGATCTCGTCGACATCCTCGTGGACCACCAGGCCGCTGCCGTCCGTGTCGTCCAGCCATCCCTCGGGCAGCACCACCCGTTTGCGGGGCGCGCCCTGGCGCCCGCGCGGCGAGCCCAGCTCCGACACCGGGTACGGCGCCCGGGGATCCAGCTGATCCAGGAGCGCGTCCAGCTCGGCCAGCGAGGAGACCAGCCCCAGCGCGTGCCGCAGGTCTCCGCCGGCCCGGAATCCCTTGAGGTACCACGAGACGTGCTTGCGGAACTCCTTGCAGCCGCGCTCCTCCCCCATATGGCCGGCCAGCAGCTCGGCGTGCCGGCGCATCATCGCGCGCACCTCCCCGAGAGCAGGCAGAACCGCGACCTCCTCGCCGGCGAAGGCCGCCGCCAGGTCGCGGAAGAGCCAGGGCCGACCCAGGCAGCCACGGCCGACCACCACTCCGGCGGCGCCGGTCCGCTCCACCATCCGCAGGGCGTCGGCGGCCTCCCAGATGTCGCCGT
>CAZTHV010000451.1:318-2385 GCA_964613165.1 uncultured Marmoricola sp. | reverse complement strand
GGCGACGGGCACCACCGTGCGCGTCGAGGTCCCCGAGGCCGACCGCTCCTGGACCGCCAGGATCGGCGAGGACGGCCGCGCGGCGCTCGTCGGCGAGGGCGAGCCGGACGCTGCGATCACCCTGTCCGCGGAGGACTTCGTCGTCCTCGGCGGCGGACGGCGTACGCCGGAGCGCACCTCGCCTGTGGTGTCGGGCGACTCCGCGCTGGCCGCCGCGGTGCTGTCCCACCTGGCCGTGACTCCGTGAGCGCCGGCTGGACGCTCGCCGACATGCCGGACCTGACCGGCCGGCGCGCCGTCGTCACCGGCGTGACCGCCGGCCTGGGTACCCAGACCGCGCTGGAGCTGGCGCGCGCGGGTGCGGAGGTCGTGCTGGTCGCTCGCTCCGCCGACCGGCTGAGCGAGACCGCCGACCGGCTCGCCCGGGAGCTGCCCGGGGCGTCGTTCCAGCGGGTGCTGACCGACCTCGCCGACCTCACCTCGGTCCGCGCGGGAGCGGCCCAGATCGCCGCGCTCGGGTCACTGGACCTGCTGATCGACAACGCCGGCGTGATGGCGCTGCCCTACGCCCGCACGGTCGACGGCTTCGAGCTGCAGCTCGCCACCAACCACCTCGGCCACTTCCTGCTCACCGGGCTGCTGCTGCCCAGCCTGGTCGCCTCCGGCGACGGCCGGGTGGTCACGCTGAGCTCGCAGATGCACCGGGTCGCCCGGCGCGTGCCGTTCGACGATCCTCGCGTGGAGCGGCGCCACTACTCGCGCTGGGGCGCCTACGGCGAGTCCAAGCTGGCCGCGATCATGACCGCCTTCGAGCTCGATCGGCGGGCTCGAGCCCAGGGACTGCCGATCAGGGCGCTCAGCGCGCATCCCGGCTACGCCGCCACCGAGCTGGTCCGCAAGACCGGCGGGCCCACAGCCGGCTTCATGGCCGCGGTCACCCGGCTGATCGCCCAGCCCGCGGCGTACGGCGCGCTGCCGACGCTGATGGCCGCCACGGCCGACCTCCCGGGCGGCAGCTATGTCGGGCCGCGCAACCTCGGCCAGATGTCCGGGCTGCCCAAGGTCGTGCGCGCCCGCCGGCTCGCCTACGACGAGACCGCGGCGGCGCGGCTGTGGGAGACCAGCGAGGCAGCCACCGGGATCGCCTACCCATGAGCGTGCTGCGACCGATCGGCCCGGACGACCGTGCCCGGGTGCTGGCATGGAACGCCGACCACGTCGAGCTGCTCGCGCCGCTGGACGACCTCCGGCTGACCGAGCTGCTCGGCCTGGCCGACACCGCGGCGGTGATCGACCGGGACGGAGCCGACGCCGGCTTCGTGCTCACCTTCGCCGCCGGCACGGCGTACGACTCGGTGAACTACCGCTGGTTCGCCGCGCGTCACCGGCACTTCGTCTACCTGGACCGGATCGTCATCGACCCGGCCCATCGCCGCACCGGGCTGGCCGGCCGGGTGTACGACGAGCTCGAGGCCGCCGCCTCGGGCAGGGCGGAGGCGTTCTGCCTGGAGGTCAACCTGGACCCTCCCAACGATCCGTCGCTGGCCTTCCACGCCTCCCGCGGCTACCAGGTCGTCGGGGAGCAGGAGTCGGCCGGCCACACCGTCGCGCTCTTCGAGAAGCGGCTCACCCCACGCTGAGCCAGCGCAGCACCTCGGCGGTGTGCTGTCCCAGCGTGGGCGGCGCGACGTGGTCGATCCGCGTGGTCTCCGTGCCGTCGGCGTCGAAGAAGCGCAGTGGCCCGCCCGGCAGCGTGACCGGGCCCAGCGAGACGTGGTCGACCTCCAGCAGCAGACGCTGGCTGCGCGTCTGGTCCCAGCCGTAGACCTCGTCGAGGGTGCGCACCCGGCCCGCCGGGATGCCCGCCTCGGCGAGCGCGGCGAGAAGTGCGTCCGCCTCCCAGTCCGCGAAGACCTCCTCGACCAGCGCGATCACCTCGGCGCGGCGCGCCACGCGCTCGCCGTTGGTGGCCAGCCCCTCGGTCCGCGGGTCCAGGCCGAAGGCGGCGCAGAAGCGCAGCCACAGCCCGTCGCTGCCGACGGGGCGGTCCAGATCGCCGTCGGCAGC
>CAZTHV010000451.1:0-308 GCA_964613165.1 uncultured Marmoricola sp. | reverse complement strand
ACGGCGATCTGGACCGCTCCGTCGGCGCACCGGAACAGCCCGTACGGCGCGATGCTCGGGTGGTGGTTGCCCTGGGCGCTGCCGATCTCGCCGGCGACCGTCCAGCGGGTCCCCTGGAAGGCGTGCACCCCGACGACCGAGGCCAGCAGCGAGGTGCGAACCACGGTGCCTCTGCCGGTGCGGTCCCGCTCTCGGAGCGCGGCCAGGACGCCGACCACGCCGTGGATCCCGGCCAGCAGGTCGGCGATCGGCACGCCGGTGCGCTGCGGGTCCTGGGCCGAGGAGCCGGTCAGCGACATCAGGCCGGC
>CAZTHV010000450.1:0-2390 GCA_964613165.1 uncultured Marmoricola sp. | reverse complement strand
GCCGATCACCAAGCACAACTTCCTGATCACCGACCCCGCCGAGATCCCGCGCGTGGTGGCGGAGGCGTTCTACCTCGCCTCGACCGGCCGCCCGGGCCCGGTGCTGGTCGACGTCGCCAAGTCCGCGCTGCAGGCGACGACCACCTTCGAGTGGCCCACCGAGCTGAACCTGCCCGGCTACCGCCCGGTGACCCGGCCGCACGCCAAGCAGATCCGGGAGGCGGCCAAGCTGATCCTGGAGGCCCGCAAGCCGGTCCTGTACATCGGCGGCGGTGTGATCCGCGCCCGTGCGGCTCGCGAGCTGCGTGAGCTGGCCGAGCTGACCGGGATGCCGGTGGTCACCACGCTGATGGCCCGCGGCGCCTTCCCGGACAGTCACCCACAGCATCTGGGCATGCCGGGCATGCACGGCACCGTGGCGGCCGTGGCGGGTCTGCAGAAGAGCGACCTGATCATCAGCCTGGGTGCCCGGTTCGACGACCGGGTGACCGGCGCACTGGAGTCCTTCGCGCCCGGCGCCCGGGTGATCCACGCCGACATCGACCCGGCCGAGATCGGCAAGAACCGCGCGGTCGACGTGCCGATCGTCGGCGACTGCCGCGAGGTGATCGCCGACCTGACCACCACACTCCGTGCCGAGCAGGACGCCGGCCACACCGGCGACTACGAGGGCTGGGTGGCCTTCCTGGCGGGCGTCAAGGCTCAGTACCCGCTGGGCTACGACAGGCCTGCCGAGGGCCTCGCTCCGCAGTACGTGCTGGAGCGCCTCGGCGCGATCAGCGGGCCGGAGTCGATCTACGTGGCGGGCGTGGGCCAGCATCAGATGTGGGCTACCCACTATCTCGGCTTCGAGCACCCCAATACCTGGATCAACTCCGGCGGTCTCGGCACGATGGGCTTCGCGGTCCCCGCAGCGATGGGCGCCAAGGTCGGCCGGCCGGACACCACCGTGTGGGCGGTCGACGGCGACGGCTGCTTCCAGATGACCAATCAGGAGCTGGCCACCTGCACCATCGAGGGCATCCCGATCAAGGTCGCTGTGATCAACAACGAGTCGCTGGGCATGGTCCGGCAGTGGCAGACGCTCTTCTACGACGGGCGCTACAGCAACACCGACCTGCACACCGGCCCGGCGCGGCGGATCCCCGACTTCGTCAAGCTGGCCGACGCGTACGGCGCTGTCGGGCTCTCCTGCGACTCCCCGGACGACGTGGACGCCACGATCGCCAAGGCGATGGAGATCGACGACGTCCCGGTGGTGGTGGACTTCCGGGTCCACCGCGACGCGATGGTCTGGCCGATGGTGGCCGCCGGCACGTCCAACGACGACATCAAGTACGCCCGCGGCCTGGCGCCGGAGTTCGAGGAGGACGAGCTCTGATGATCGAGCGCAGCGAGATCATCGATCAGCACAGCGTGCCGGCACGGTCGTCGGCGCGCGACGCCCGATACCCGTCTCTCGAGAGAGGCAGTCGATGACCGTGCACACGCTCTCGGTGCTGGTGGAGGACAAGCCCGGTGTGCTCGCGCGCATCGCGGGCCTGTTCTCCCGGCGCGGCTTCAACATCGACTCCCTGGCCGTCGGCCCGACCGAGCACCCGGAGATCTCCCGGATGACGATCGTGGTCGACGTGGAGGAGTCGCAGCTGGAGCAGGTCACCAAGCAGCTCAACAAGCTGGTCGAGGTGATCAAGATCGTCGAGCTGGAGGAGCGCGAGGCGATCGAGCGCGAGCTGCTGCTGGTGAAGGTCAAGGCGGACGTCGAGACCCGCTCCCAGGTGCTCGATGTCGTCCAGCTCTTCAAGGCCCGGGTCGTCGACGTCGCCACCGACGCGGTCACCCTGGAGGTGACCGGCAACGCCGACAAGCTCAGCGACCTGCTCAAGGTCCTGGAGCCGTTCGGGATCCGTGAGCTCGTCCAGTCCGGCCTGGTGGCGATCGGCCGTGGCGGCCGGTCGATCACCGAGCGCACCCTGAGGCCGGTGCCCGTGCCGGTCCCCGACGCCCTCCACGACGACCGCCTACGCGGCGTGCGACCCCAAGGCTCGACCAAGCAAGCAAGAGAAGGAGAAGCCCGACGTGGCTGAGATGTTCTACGACGACGATGCCGACCTGTCCCTGATCCAGGGCAAGCACGTGGCGGTGATCGGCTACGGCAGCCAGGGGCACGCGCATGCGCTGTCGCTGCGCGACTCCGGTGTCGACGTCCGCATCGGGCTCCAGCCCGAATCCAAGAGCCGGGCCAAGGCCGAGGCCGAGGGCCTGCGCGTGCTCACCCCGGCCGAGGCGACCGAGGAAGCCGACGTGATCGTCATCCTCGCTCCGGACCAGCACCAGCGGAATCTGTATGCCGAGGAGATCGCGCCCAACCTGACCCCGGGCGACACCCT
>CAZTHV010000449.1:0-2409 GCA_964613165.1 uncultured Marmoricola sp. | reverse complement strand
GCTTCGCCGTGGTCGCCGCGATGCGCCCGAAGTCGGCGGGAGTGTCGTCGAACTCCTCGCCGGTCGGCTCGCCGTCGTCGTCGCTCTCGCAGGCCATCACGGTCACGTGGCCGCTCTTGCGATCCAGCTCGACGCGGGCGTGCTCCAGCGCCCCCGGCGTCTTGTGGTACGCCGTGAGCAGTGCCTGCTCGATCGCCTCCACCAGGATGTCGAAGGAGATCTCCTTCTCGCGCTCCAGGGAGCGCAGGATGCTCATGTCGATGTCCATGTCAGTCCTCCCGCTTGAACTCGATCTGGATCTTGGCCTTGCTCACCTGGTCGAACTCCACCCTGGTCTCGGTGTCATCGACCACGACCACGGCGCCGGTCTCGTCGGCCTCGCGGATGCGGCCGAGGACCGGCTCGCCCCCGGCAAGGCGCACCAGGACCAGCCGGCCGGCGTTGCGCCGCCAGTGCCGCGGCAGGGTCAGCGGGCGATCGACGCCGCGGGAGGAGACCTCCAGGGTGTAGGGCGCCTCGCCCATCGCGTCGGAGTCGTCGAGCAGCCCGGAGACCTCCCGGGTGGCCTCGGCGATGTCGTCCAGGTCCACGCCACCGTCCTTGTCGACGGCCACGCGCAGCACCGAGCGCTTGCCCGCGCGGGTCAGGTCCACGGCCTCCAGGTCCAGCCCCAGGCCCTGCAGCGGACCGGTCAGCAGCTCGGTGAGGCGGTCGGCGGTCCGCCCAGAAGTCTGCGCTGTGATGTCCGGCGTGCTCAACGCGACCTCCTGTGTTGTTGTGACGTGCACCCTGACGGGCACAGCCAGCCTAGGGCATGGCTCATGATCCGCGACCGTCTTCGAGCGGCGCATCCACGGGGCCGAGAGCCATGCCTCGCGGGTCCTCTACGATCCACGGTGATGACGCCGACGACACCGCCTGTCCCGACGGCCCGTCGGGTCGCCGGCGGGATCAGCCGTCGGGGCGTCCTCACCGCGGCCGTGGCGCTGCCGCTGGCCGGCTGCGCGCTGAACAACCCGCTGGACTCCCGTCGTACTCCGGCCGCCGAGGCGGTCCCGGCCCTGGCCCCGGACGTCGGCGTCGCGGTGGAGGCCGTCGCCCGGATCCGGACGGTCGGGGCGACGCTGACCGCGACGACACAGCTGCATGCCGGACTGGCCACCGCGCTGACCGGCCTCGCCGCCATGCATGCCGCCCACCTGGACGCACTCGTGGAGGCGGTGCCCGACCGGGTCGACACCGCGACCACACCGGCTCCGTCCGCCGTCCCCGAGGCGCCCGTGACCGCGCGGCGGGCCGTCGCCGCCGCCGAGCGCCTGCTGCACGACGAGCTCACCGAGCTGGCACTGCGAGCGCAGAGCGGCCTCTTCGCGCGCCTGCTGGCCAGCATGGTGGCGGCGATCGGCCAGCAGCTGGCCGTCCTCGCCGAGGAGGCACGCGCATGACGCCGCTGGAAGCGCTGCAGGCGGCACTGGCCGGCGAGCACGCGGCGGTCTACCTCTACGGCGTCCTCGGGGCGCGCTCGTCGAGATCGGCCCAGCCGGAGCTCTACGGGCTGCTCGTCGACGGCTTCCGGATCCATCGCAAGCGCCGTGACCAGCTCACCGAGATGATCCATGGCCACAGTGCGGAGCCGATTGCGGCGGAGGTGTCCTACGACCTGACGGAGCTGTTCGCCGGGTCGCCCTCCGGGTCGGCGCCGACGCCCGGGCAGCTACGCGATGCGGCGCTCCTGGTGGAGCGCCGCACCGCCGGGGGATACGGCCAGCTCATCGAGGGCACCGCCGGCGATGAACGCCGATGGGCCCTTGTCGCCCTCGATGAGTGCGCCGCCCGTCAACTGGAGCTCCGGGGCTCCCCCGAACACTTCCCCGGGCTCACACCCTGATCCTGCGCCATTCCGGCCCGGGTGAAACCGATTGCGTGACTTCGTGTTCCTGCACTGCACAAGCGCGCAAGAACCTGCAGCGAGGCTCCTCAGCCGAGGACGAGGTCGGCCACATGGCCGGCGGCGTCGGCCACCGCGACCTCGGTGCGCTCGCCGCTACGGCGATCCTTGACCTCGATCGTGCCATCGGCCAAGCCGCGGCCGACCGTGACGATCGTGGGCACGCCGATCAGCTCGGCGTCCTTGAACTTCACCCCGGGGCTGACCTTGGGCCGGTCGTCGTAGATGACGGTGAGGCCGCGGCCCGACAGCTCCTCGGCGAGCCGGGCCGCCGCCTCGAACACGGCCTCGTCCTTGCCGGTCGCCACGATGTGCACGTCGGCCGGGCTGATCTCGCGCGGCCAGCACAGCCCGAGCTCGTCGTGGTTGCCCTCGGCGATCGCGGCCACCGCGCGGGAGACGCCGACGCCGTAGGAGCCCATCGTGACGGTGACCAGCTTGCCGTCCTCGTCGAGCGCTCG
>CAZTHV010000448.1:0-2422 GCA_964613165.1 uncultured Marmoricola sp. | reverse complement strand
GGCCCGGCTCGGGTAGCCGGAGAGACCGCCCTCGGTCCGCAGCGTGTCGAACTGCCCGGCCCGGCCGGTGAGCATCTTGTGGACGTAGGCCTGGTGCCCGGTGTCGAAGACGATCCGGTCACGCGGGGAGTCGAAGACGCGGTGCAGCGCCATGGTCACCTCGACGACGCCCAGATTGGGGCCGAGGTGCCCGCCACGAGGTGCGCACGTGCGCACCAACTCGTCGCGGATCTCGCTGGCCAGCGCGGCGAGCTGCTGGTCGTCGAGTCGGCGCAGGTCCTGCGGGCCGGTGATCGACTCCAGGTAGCCCATGCCTTGCCTCTCTGCTCGACCCTGCTCGACGGATCCCGGCCGGGACTCGGACCCGGCCCGACCCAGGGAGTCTAGTCCGCCGGGGTGAGCCCGAGGCAGCCACCGGGGCGGCGCCGCGCCGCTCACAGCTCGACATAGGCGACCGCGGGCTCGTGCAGGCTGCCGAGCCAGACCCGGCCCTGGTGCTCGCGGACTCCGGTCGCCATGTGGAAGCCCGAGGCGTCCGCGACCACGTCGTGGACACACCGGCCTCCGTCGTCGAAGGCCATCACCCGGATCGTGCGCTTCGGCTTGGGCTGCAGCGCCTCCGGGACCCGCGTGGCGATCCGGCGCAGCGCCATCGGACCGCGCCGGATCCTCTCGACCACCGGGTCGGTCGGCGAGGCGATGGTCACCCAGATCAGCCCGTCGGAGCCTCGGGAGATGTTGTCCGGGTAGCCGGGCAGGTCCGCGCAAAGCAGGTCCCGCTGGCCCTCGCGCGGGCCGCTCAGCCAGTGACGTACGACGGTCCGCGCGGCCGTCTCGGCCACGGCGACGTAGGACTCGTCCGCCGCGAGGGCCACCCCGTTGGCGAAGGCCAGCCCGTCGAGAACCGTGGCCACCGTCCCGTCCGGCGTCCGCCGGAGCAGCCGTCCGGTCCGGGTGTCCTCGACGAAGTCGGCCTTCCACCGCTCGATCGGGTGGCGCGTGGAGGAGTCGGAGAACCAGATGTCGCCCGCGGCCGAGACCGCGGCGTTGTTGCAGAAGACCATCCGCCGCCCGTTGACCGAGTCCAGCAGCGGCTCGACGGCACCGCCGGCCGGATCCACGGCGAGCAGCCCGCGATGCGCGTCGGCGACCAGCAGCCGCCCGTCTGCCAGCAGCTCGATGCCGAGCGGGCGTCCGCCCGTGTCGGCGACCAGACGCACGTGGCCGCCGTCGGGCCGCACCGCGAAGACCGAGCCGTCCTCGGTGCCGGTGTACACGACGCCATCGGCCGCCACGACCACGTCCTCCGCGCCCATGGCGGGCACCGGGATCACCGTCACCGTGCGGCTCATCGCGTCCTCCTGATTGGTTGCCGGAGTCCCAATTCGCCGGCGTCGAGACGACCAGACTAGGAGCCGCGTCAGCCGAGCCGCTCGATCTCGGCGAGGAAGCCCGGCGCGGCCAGCCGCCCGGCGACGTCGCGGGCACGGGTCGAGTACCGGTCGGCCGCGGCGCGATCGTCGAGCGCGTCGTGCAGCAGCGCAAGCGCGGTGTCGACCGGGCCGTAGCTGCAGGTGCCCTGCCAGACGCCCCGTCCGGTCCACGGCGCCAGTCGCTCGGCGTACCGCCGTGCCAGCTCGCCGTGTCCGATCGCGGCTGCCGCCCGTGCGCCCACGACGTGCGCCGCCAGCCAGGTGACGTCCTCCTCGGCCAGATCGAGCGCCGCCGTGGCGTGCTCCGCGACCAGCGCGGCGGCGGCGTCGGCGTGCACGGCCGCCAGCGCGTACGCCGCGTGCCAGGCCGGAACCCCCGGCTGCTCCGCAATGAGCCAGCCCAGTGTGTCGGCCAGCTCGCCGAGCCGTCGCTGGGTCAGCCGCAGCCCGAAGAGCTGGCCGGCCTGCGCGGCGAAGGCGCGTGACTCCGAGACCGGCGCGAACAGCGCGAACGCCTCCTCGGCGAGGGTCTCGGCTCCCTCGTCGTCGCCGTCCAGATGGGCGATCGCGGCGCTGGCGAACTGGTGCGCCCACCTCCGGCCGACGTCGCCGACGACCTCGACCAGCCCGGCCATCTCGGCCACGGCCCGCCGGGCGGCGGCCCCGTCGCCGTCCTGCAGCCCGACCGAGAATCCCAGCTGATGCCCTTCGAAGACCGCTGCCGGGTCATCGAGCCTCCCGCCCAGGGCGACCAGCTCCCCGGCGAGCCGCCGGCGGCGCGAGAGGTCGCCAGGCATCCCGAGGGCCATATAGGCGAACGGCAGCACCCGGGCCCGGTCGGCGCTCGCGGTCGCCAGCCGCTCGGCCTCGTCGAAGTACGCCCGGCTGCGGCCGGCCTGGCCGGTCATCGACCATGCCAGGCTGGCCGCACCGCACACCGGCGCGCGGCGCTCCGGGGTGCGCAGGACCTCGAAGGCGCGGTCGACCAG
>CAZTHV010000447.1:0-2434 GCA_964613165.1 uncultured Marmoricola sp. | reverse complement strand
CAGGCCGTCTTCGACACCCTCGGCGCGATCACCACACAGGATGTCGTCGACGAGGTGCTCGACCGCGGCATGCTCGAGGTGCTCCCGCTGACCCACATCCGCGGCCGGTCGCTGCACGACGCCTTCGTCATCGTCGACGAGGCGCAGTCGTTGGAGCGCAACGTACTGCTCACCGTCCTCTCCCGGATGGGCGCCAACTCCAAGGTGGTGCTCACCCACGACGTCGCCCAGCGCGACAACCTCCGGGTCGGCCGCCACGACGGCGTCGTCGCCGTGGTCGAGCGGCTCAAGGGACACCCGCTCTTCGCCCACGTCACCCTGACCCGCTCGGAGCGCTCACCGATCGCTGCCTTGGTCACCGAGATGCTGGAGCACGTCACGATGTGACCCGTGGCGCCGGGGTCCAGAACCGGCGTGCTGGGCTTGCATCTGGTGACGTGGTCCTTCATCGTGGGAGCACTTCCCCGGTGCGACAGCCCTGCCCACCGATCCCGAGAGTCCTAGCCTTGTCCAAAGACAAGTACGTTCCGAGACATCGGAGCGCACCTGCCAGGCCGGTGCGCTCGCGTGCGCGCAACGCGTTCCTCGTCGGCGGCGTCGCCGCCGCCGCGACCGGCCTGACCGTCTCGGCCGGAGTGGCCGCCGACGGAATCGGGGGCGCAGATCAGGACGGTGCCTCGGTCAGCCTGTCGGCCGGTGCCACGTCGCTGAGCCAGGCCGACCTCGCCGATCGAGAGGAGGCGGTGTCGCGCTCCGGTGGCGACAGACGGGCGAGCGCCGCGAGCCTGAAGGCCGCCGAGCTGACCAGTGTCAAGGGGGTCGCCGTCACCCGCACCGAGGACCTGACGGTGGCCGACCCCAAGACCCTGACTCGCGCGCTGATGCCGCTCTACGGCCTGGCCTCCTCGGAGTTCGACTGCGTCGACAGGATCTGGACCCAGGAGTCCCGTTGGAACGTCCACGCGGACAACCCGCGCTCGTCGGCGTACGGCATCCCACAGGCGCTGCCCGGCTCCAAGATGGCCTCGGCCGGCCCTGACTGGCGCAACAACGCCGAGACCCAGATCCGCTGGGGTCTGGGCTACATCAAGAACCGCTACGGCTCGGCCTGTGCCGCCTGGTCCTTCAAGCAGGGCCACGGCTGGTACTGAAGATCGGTGCGACACCGATGTCTCCGGTGTTACACTTGAGTGCATGCCGACCATCCGTCAGCGGTACGCCGTCACCGAGACCGACGAGGTGGCCCGCGCCCTCGACGAGGCGGCGAGGCGCTGGCCGGAGGAGAGCCGCTCCCGGCTGCTGCTCCGGCTGATCGACGAGGGCTACCGCTCGATCAGGGCGTCCGTGGCCGAGCAGGTGCTGGCCCGCCGGATCGCGATCGAGGAGACCCACGGTCTGCTCGCGGACTCCTACGGCCCGGACTATCTGGAGCGGCTGCGGCGGGACTGGGACGAGTGATCGTCCTCGACGCGAGCGTCCTGATCGCCCACTTCGATCCCGCGGACGCCCATCACGCACAGGCCCGCGAGGTGCTGCTCGGCGTGGAGGCCGAGGAGATCGGCGCCAGCCAGATCACGCTGGCCGAGGTGCTCGTGGGTCCGGCCCGGGCCGGGCGTCTGGCGCTGGCCCAGCGTGCGCTGGAGCGGATTGGCGTGATCGCGGTGAGCCTCGGCGACCATGCGCCCGCCTCGCTGGCAGAGCTGCGCGCCAGCACGGGTCTGCGCATGCCGGACTGCTGCGTCCTGCTGGCCGGGCTCGATGCCTCGGGCTCGATCGCGACCTTCGACCACCGCCTGCGGGCGGCGGCCGGAGAGCTGGACATCCCGGTGGTCTGAGGACTCATTGGCGGGGAGGCACGTTGTGCGGCCGCTGTGAGCCTCAGGGGCGGGTCATCGACTCCACGTCGAGGGCCGCATCGAGCTGCTCGAGGGTGAGGACGCCGCGGTCGACGTACCCCATCTCCAGGACCTGCTCGCGGATGGTGCGGCCGGCGGCGAGGGACTCCTTGGCGACCTTGGCGGCGTCCTCGTAGCCGAGGTAGCGGTTGAGCGGCGTCACCACTGAGGGCGACGACTCGGCGTAGCGGCGCATCCGGTCCGCGTCGGCGGTGATGCCGGACACGCAGCGGTCGGCGAGCAGTCGGGTCGAGGTGGACAGGATCCTGATCGACTCGAGTACCGCGCGCGCCATCACCGGCATCATCACGTTGAGCTCGAAGCTCCCGCTCCCGCCGCCGACGGTGACCGTCGCGTCGTTGCCGATCACCTGGGCGCAGACCATCAGCGTCGCCTCGGGCAGCACCGGGTTGACCTTGCCCGGCATGATGCTCGACCCGGGCTGCAGGTCGGGCAGGTGGATCTCGGCGAGGCCGGTCGTCGGCCCGGAGGCCATCCAGCGCAGGTCGTTGCAGATCTTGGTCAGCCCGACGGCGATC
>CAZTHV010000446.1:0-2450 GCA_964613165.1 uncultured Marmoricola sp. | reverse complement strand
ACCACTTCAGCCAGGCTCGGCTGTTCTGGCTCAGCATGACCCCGACCGAGCGGGAGCACATCGTGCTGGCCTACTCCTTCGAGCTGTCCCGCTGCTACGAGCAGGCGATCAAGGAGCGGCAGCTCCTGGCCCTGGCCAACATCGACCCGGAGCTGTGCTCACTGGTGGCAACGAGCCTCGGGCTGCCGGCGCCGGAGCCGACCGAGGCCATCGCCGAGCCGGCACCCAGTCCCGCGCTGTCGCAGCTCGGCGGCACCTGGCCAGCCGACGGGAGGACGGTCGCGATCGTCGTGGATGACGACGGCGCGCTCGACGGCGTGGAGGAGGCTCTCGATGCGGTGACCGGCCTCGGCGCCGTACCGCTGGTGGTGGCCGCGCACGGCGGCGTGCTCCGCGACGGTACTCCGGTCCAGCGCTCCTTCGGCGCCAGCCGGTCCGTCGAGTTCGACGCCGTCCTGGTGGCGGGGCATCCCGCGCCCGCCCCCGACGCCCGGCCGGCCGCCGACACCAAGGCCGCCGAGACCGGCGAGGCGACCCTGCTCGACCCGCGCGTCGTGCTCTTGCTGGAGGAGTCCTACCGGCACGCGAAGCCGATCGGCGCATGGGGTGCCGGCAGCGACGCGCTGGTCTCGGCCGGACTCCTCGACGAGGCCCCGGGCGTGGTCACCGGGACCGCCGCCGGAGACGTCCTCGACCCCTTCGCCGAGCTCCTCACCCAGCATCGGGCGTGGGAGCGGCTGGGCTAGGCGACCTCTTTGCGACGGCGTCCGCCGCGGCGCCCCGTCCGGACCAGCACGCCGCCGGCGAGGAAGGTCAGGACCATGAGCGCGAGCAGCCCGATGCCGATCGGTGAGCCCGTCGCCGGCAGGGACGGGAGATGGTGCGGCACGGAGGAGGGCTTGCTCGTCCCGGGATCGGTCGAGCCAGGATCGGTCGAGCCGGGAGAGTTCGAGCCGGCAGTCGCGGGCAGGATCTCGATCGGCAGCCATCCCAGGAGCACGCCGCCGTCCACCAGCGCGATCGTGTGCGTGCCGGCCGTGAGCTTCGCGGGGATCGTGAGCACGCCGGTCCCGTCCGGGCCGGCGACGAATGAGCCGAGCGCGGTCGGCGTGGAGTAGATCCACCCGGAGACATGGTGGCCGGCGGCGCCCTGCCCGGCATGCACGGTGATCGTCTGCCCGGCGCGTGCCTGTCCCGGTCCGGTGACGTCCCCGCGTGACAGGCCACGCAGCTCGTCGTCGGTCCCGGGCAGGACCCCCGGACAGGGGACCGTCGCGGCGTCGTGACCGACGACGACGCAGCGCGTCACGGGCTCGGACTCGAGCCCTGCGGCGTCGACGGCGGTCAGGACCAGCTGGTAGCGCCCGGACCTCCCGTAGACGTGCCGGACACCAACGACATCGCCAGTCGCGTGCCCGGTCGACAGGTCGGTCTCGCCGTCGCCGTAGTCGATCCGGAGCGCGAGAGCGGCACCGGGGTTGAGATCGCCCACGAGCGCGTCGAAGGAGACCTCGCGGCCGTCCGACACGGTGATCTCGCCATCGCTGCCGACCGCCGGCGCGGTGTTGGGGACGGCGACGGTCGTCGAGCCGGTGCCCGACTCCGGAGCACCGTTCACGACGGTCGCCGTCACGACGTGCGCACCGCCGGTGGCATACCGGTGACTGGCCGAGAACCGGTGGAGCTGGTCGGTGTCCGCGCCGAGCGGCACCGGGAAGGGCTGGGTGAAGATGTCGTGCGAGCCGTCGCCCCACTCGACGACCAGATGGGAGGCGGTGCCGTCCTCGTCGGCGTAGCTGCCGGTGAGGGTCGCCAGTCCGGTGGCGTCCGCGGTCGCGTCGACGTCCACAGTGACGGCGACCGGACGTACGTAGAAGAACCCGGTCGCGAGGTTGGAGGTCTCGCCGAGTTCGTCGACGGCTTGGAGCTGTACGCCGACCGGCCCGCCGTTCCAGCGCTGGTAGTCGTGGGTGACCACGATCTCCTCCCCGGAGTCGACGTCGGTCAGCGTCTCGCCGGTGCCGTCGGACCAGCGCACCCGGACGGTGAGCGGACCACCGCCCGGGTCGGTGGCCGTGACCCGCGCCTCGATGGTGTCGGCACGATCGAACGGCGTCGGGTGCGAGGGGACGGTCTCGTCGAGAGCACCGCCCGCCACACCTTGGCGCACCGTGCCGAGGACGGGAGCGACGTTCTCGACGGTGTAGGAGAACGGGCTGCGCTGGATCCACTGCCCGTTCACATAGTCGAACGCCGTCGTCTCGACGCAGATCGGGGCGGACTCACGGCAGGCCTGCACGGTCTCGAGCAGGTGGACCCCGGCCACGCGCGCGCCCTCCGGTCCGGGGAAGCAGGCGTATCCCTCGGTCACGTCGTCGGCGACCATCACGGGCTCGCCGACGTACTGGATCTTGAAGTCGGTGGGCTCGGTGGCGCCGGTGCTCACACAC
>CAZTHV010000445.1:1738-2460 GCA_964613165.1 uncultured Marmoricola sp. | reverse complement strand
CGACCACCGCTACCAGATCACCGACACCCACCACGGCAAAGTCAGATTCACCCGCCGCACCTGAGTCTCCACGCTGACCAGGTGACGTCCTCGCGGCGGCGCGTCTGAGCGCGCAGCCGAGCAGTCGCCGGACCGACGACCGACGGACCGACGAGGTGACTCTCACCACGTCTTCCGGACGTGTCGTGAGCGTCTCGTGGGCGTGTCGTGAGCGAGGACAGGCGTGCTCCTCACCGAGACTGGAGTTGTGCCCCGGGACGTATGAGGTCCTGGGGCTCAGTGGCTCACCGGCCCAGTGGCTCAACGTCCTCACCAGCGGGGCTGGTCACATAGCCGTCGATCTCGGCGAGCAGGCCGGCCTTGACCGCGTCCTCGGCGAAGGACGCCCGGACCGCGGCGCGAGCCAGGTCGGCGACTCCGGAACGGTCGAGCCCGAGCAGCTCCGCCGCGATCTCGTACTCCCGATTGAGGGTGGTCCCGAACATCGGCGGATCGTCGCTGTTGATCGTCACGGTGACCCCCGCGTCACGGAAGGCGCTCAAGGGGTGCTCGGCCAGCGAGGCGACCGCGCGGGTCGCGATGTTCGAGGACGGACAGACCTCCAAGGCGATGCCGGTCTCGGCGAGGTGCTCCAGCAATGCCGCGTCCAGCGCGGCCGACGTGCCGTGACCGATCCGCTCCGCGCCGAGCAGTCGCAGCGCGTCCCAGACCGTCTCCGGCCC
>CAZTHV010000445.1:0-1728 GCA_964613165.1 uncultured Marmoricola sp. | reverse complement strand
GGCGGCGTCGAAGTGCGGTCGGAACTGCGGTCTGGGCACGCCGATCTCCAGCCCGCCCAGACCGAAGCCGATCAGCCCGTCGGTGGGGTGGTCGAGCGCGAAGCCGAGCGTCGCATCGGCCGCCGGGAGGCCGCTCTCCCCCGGGATGTCGTAGATCCAGCGCAGCCGGATGCCGAAGTCGCGCTCCGCGGCGACCCGCGCGTCCTCGATCGCCTCGCTGTAGGCCTCGATCGGCATCCCGCGGCCAGGATCGTGCGGCAGCACCGAGGTGTACGGCGTACAGGTCAGCTCGGCGTACCGCACCTGCTGCCCCTCGGCCAGCTCGCGCGCCACCTCGTAGGTCAGCAGCCGGATGTCCTCCGGCGTGCGCAGCAGGTCGACGACGGCCAGATAGACCTCGACGAAGTGGGCGAAGTCGCGGAACTCGAAGAACCGTCCCAGTGCCTCCGGGTCGGCAGGCACGACACCGGGATGGCGCGCGGCCAGCTCGGCGACGATCTGCGGCGAGGCGCTGCCGACCTGGTGCACGTGCAGCTCGGTCTTGGGCAGCCCGGCGACGAAGGCGGCCAACGCCGCTCCGGCTGTACCCACTCCCGGGCTCACTCCTGGACTCACTTCACCTCGGTGATCGCTGCCTCGAGCTTCTGCGCCAGATCGGTGATGTTGCGGCCCTCCAACGGCTGGCCGTTGACGAAGACCGACGGGGTGCCGCTGATCTCGGCATCCATCGCCGCCTGCTGCGCCGCCTCGAAGAAGACGGTGTCCTTGGTGGCGATGGCATCCCGGGCGGCGGCGACGTCCGCGCCGGCGTCCTTGACCCACCCGAGCAGCTCGTCCTCGTCCACGCCCTTGGACGCCTGCTCGTAGGGCTGGTTGTCGAAGAGCGCGTTGTGCAGCTGGTACGCCGCCGCGGGCGTGTCGTTGTTCAGCACGCCGCCCCAGGCGCTCAGCGCCATCGCCGAGTAGGGAAAGGAGGTGAGCAGGTTGAACGGGCGGTACTCGACCTGCACCTTGCCCTTGGCGGCGTTCTCCCGCAGGAAGTCGCGGGTGGACATCTCCAGCTCGCGGCAGTACGGGCAGAGGAAGTCCTCGAAGATGACCACCTTGACCGCCGCGTCGTCGTCGCCCATGACCAGGGCCGGGCTGTCCGCGCGCAGCGGCGGAAGCGCCCCGTCTGCGCCGGACTTGTTCGCGTCGCCGCTGCCGAGCCAGAGTCCGGCTGCGACGATCGCGCCGATCACCACCACGACCACGCCGACAATCCCGAACCGGCGATTGCGCTCCTGACGCGCCTGGCCGGCACGCACGGCCGCCGCCCGCTCGGTGCGGCTCTGCTCACGGTTCTGCTTGGACATCGCTCTCCTCGGGAAACATCGACTCGGGGACCATCGACTCGAGCGCCGTCTGCTCGGGCGCCATCGGGTCGGGGAACATCAGATTGTCCACGGCGTACGGCGTCCGTGGCCGCCAGACCAGATAGAGGGAGAGCAGCATCAGCCCCACGTCACGGGCGATCTCCCAGGGGTACTTGCTGAACGCGTCGGGATCCGGGCCGCCGTCGCCGAAGCAGCCGCAGTCGATCGCGATGCCGCGCGACCACACCGAGACGATCCCGATGATGAAGGCCACCTGCAGGAGGGCCGACAGCCCGCCGGCGAGCCGAGTCAGCGCTCCGAGCAGCAGGCAGGCGCCGACGACGACCTCCAGGGTCGGCAGCACCCGGCCGAC
>CAZTHV010000444.1:0-2478 GCA_964613165.1 uncultured Marmoricola sp. | reverse complement strand
CTACTCCGGTCATCCCGGCGACGTGGCGGAGAGTGCCGTGCCCGGCGCGCTGCGTGAGTGGCGGGAGCCGGTCAAGGGGGTCCGCAAGGCGATGAGCCAGGCGATGGTGGCCTCGGCCTTCACCGCCCCGCACGTCACCGAGTGGGTCGCCGTCGATGTCACCAGGACCGGTGAGCTGGTCCAGCGGCTGCGGTCGCGGGCGGAGTTCGCCGGAGTGCGGGTCACCCCGCTGCTGGTGCTGGCCAAGGCCTGCCTGCTGGCGATCCGGCGTACGCCGGTGATCAACTCCTGGTGGGACGACGTCGCCCAGGAGGTGGTGCACAAGTCCTACGTGAACCTCGGCGTCGCGGCCGCCACGCCGCGCGGACTGGTCGTGCCGAACGTCAAAGAGGCGCAGGCACTCTCGCTGCGCGAGCTCGCGGTGGCGCTCGAGGAGCTGACCTCGGTCGCCCGCGCGGGGCGCACCCAGCCGGAAGACATGGCGGGCGGCACCTTCACGATCACCAACGTCGGCGTCTTCGGCGTCGACGGTGGCACCCCGATCATCAACCCCGGTGAGTCCGCGATCCTCTGCTTCGGCGCCACCAGAAGGCAGCCGTGGGTCGTGGGATCGGGGGCGGCCGAGCGGGTCGAGATCCGGGACGTCTGCACGCTCACCCTCTCCTTCGACCACCGGCACATCGACGGCGAGGCAGGCTCGCGCTTCCTGGCCGATGTGGCCGCGATCATGGAGGATCCGGCGACGGCGTTGCTCTTCTGACGAATGCGCCTGCCGGGGAATCACAGGTTAGCCTGTGAATCGAGCGCTTTGGAGGCGTTGCATCACCTCCGAAGCGTCAGAACCACAGGCTAACCTGTGATCCGGCCAGCCGCTGGGCCAGACCAGTTTCGGCGATGCCGCGCCTGCGCCCAGGTTGCCGATCGTAGTGACTCTCCGGCGCACAGCGCCGGAGGCTCGGCGTGGTCTGGAGCACCGATCCGTGGCGACTCCTGAGTCCCGCAGCGCGTCGCGACTCGGGCCGCAGTTATCTGATGACCGCCGCGTCGGGCAGAGTTCTCAGCTCGCCGGAGAACCGCGACAGCTGGCTGCCAAACTGGAGAGCGTTCCCGTTCGAGGAGGAGAAACCGCCTCAGAATAAGGGCTTTGACAGGATTGCCGACGGTGCTGCTCACTCGGTGAGCATCGTCCGGCTCCCGATAATTCGTCTGATCTCTCTATAGACAGTGGGCGAGCGGCCGGGTAGCGTACCGACCTGCCAGAGCCGGAGAACCTGCGTCGTGACCTTGCGAGAGGTCCGCAGCGCAGCGGCTGGTCGATCGCACGTTCTGCACGACACATCGCCCCTCTACGTCCAGGAGAGACCGTGATCAAGCACAGCAAAGCCCCCTCCCCCGTGTCCCGACGTTCCTTCGTGCTCGGTGCTGGCGCAGCCGTCGCCGGCGCCGCGCTGCTCAGCGCCTGCGGTAGCGACAGCAGCGACAAGAAGGGCAGTGCCAATGGCGGTGACAAGCTGGTCAAGATGCACCTGGGCGGCTATCCGGCAGCGGCGTTCTCCTCCTACAAGCTGGCCGTGGAGGAGAAGGCCTTCGAGAAGGCCGGGATCGAGGTCTCGTTCGAAGAGTTCGCTGATGCGGGAGCGCTCTACACGGCCTACCGCGCCGGTCGGGTCGACGGCGGCCTGAGCGGCATCCCGTCGGTGGCCAACCTCGTCGCCACGGGTGTCGACCGCAAGGTGGTCTTCGGAATGAACCGCACCACCAACGGCATCCTGGTGCGGTCGGACAGCGATATCGCCAGCCTGTCCGACATCAAGGGCAAGAAGATCGCCCTGTTCGGCGGCGCGATCGGCTCGTCGGTGAACATGTTCTTCTCCCTGTGTCGGGAGTTCTTCGGGGTGAACCCCACCAAGGACTGCGAGGTCCAGTACGGTGCCCCCGATCTGATCGCCGAGCTGCTCGTGCGCGGCGAGGTCGACCTCGCGCTGACGCTCGACCCGGCCGGCGTCAAGCAGGTGGTTGCGGGAAGCTGCAAGTACATCGGCGACCAGGGGGTGGTTCTCGAGGAGCGGCTCTCGATCCCCGCGATCGCGCAGTGCTGGGACTTCTCCTCGAAGTACATCGACGAGAACCCCGAGGCGGTCGAGGCCTTCAAGCGGATCAACCTGGACTACCAGACTCGATTCAACAACGACCAGAGCCTCTGGGACGCCGCGCTCAAGGAGCTCTATGGGATCAGCGACCAGAAGATCCTCGACACCGTCTACCAGAACCAGAAGGGGCGTCAGATCGAGACCTGGGGCGACACCGAGAAAGACCAGGTCGCCACCCTGTTGGAGTTCCTCAGCAAGAACGGCGAGCCGGACTTCCTGCCCAAGATTCCCAGCGGCCTCTTCGCCTGAGCCGGGTAGCTCGAGACTGAGAGCGAGAATCACGTGGGTGCAGCTGACGCGGCTGTCGCGAGGAGACAGGGCGGGGCGG
>CAZTHV010000443.1:0-2483 GCA_964613165.1 uncultured Marmoricola sp. | reverse complement strand
CCCTTCTGCACCAGCCACTCCGGCGGGGCCTCGATGTGCAGCAGTCCACTGCCGGCGGTCATCCACTGGGTGTCGCCGTTGGTGATCGTGCCGCCGCCCCCGTGGCTGTCCTGGTGGTCGAAGACGCCATCGATGATGTAGGTGACCGTCTCGAAGCCGCGATGCGGGTGCCAGGGCGTCCCCTTGGGCTCGCCCGGCGCGTACTCCACCTCGCCCATCTGGTCGAGATGGATGAACGGGTCGAGGTCGCGCAGATCCACGCCCGCGAACGCCCGGCGGACCGGGAAGCCCTCGCCCTCGTAGCCCTGCGGCGCGTCGGTCACCTGCGCGACCGGCCGTACGGTGTCGCCGAGGCCCGGCGCCGTGAGCCGGTCCAGCACGGTCAGGTCGTCGACTGTGATTGCCGGCATCGCGGCCACCCTTCTCTCGCTTGCCGCCTCCATGGCTGCCTGATGCTGACCTCAACAGTAGTTGAAGATTCAATATTCCGCCAGGGCTGTCGCCTACCTCCCGGCGCCGCGCGCCCACGGGAGCAGGCAAGAGCACAGCGTGCGGGCAGTCGATAGCGTGCGGCCATGGGAGCGAGCCGGGAGTCCTACGACGTCGTGGTGGTCGGCGGCGGCCACAACGGCCTCACCGCGGCGGCCTACCTGGCCGGCGCCGGTCTCAGCACGCTCGTGCTGGAGCGGCTGCCCCGGCTCGGCGGCGCGGCGACCAACGCGGAGGCGTTTCCGGGACTGGGGGTCCAGCTCTCGCGCTACTCCTACCTGGTCTCGCTGATGCCCGAGCGGATCGTCGCCGACCTCGGCCTGGGCATCGAGCTGCGCTCGCGACGCACCGCGTCGTACTCCCCCGCGATCCGCGACGGCCGCCACACCGGGCTCCTGGTCGAGCGCGACGCCGGGGAGACGACCCGGACCTCGTTCCGCGAGCTCACCGGCGGCGAGGAGGAGTACGCCGCCTGGCAGGCGTTCTACGCCGACCTCGCCGGGGTGGCGCGGCGGATCGCGCCGACGCTGACCGAGCCGCTGCTCAGCGCGCGGGAGATGGCCGACGGCATCGACCCCGACCTCTGGAGCGCCCTCGTCGAGCGACCGGTCGGAGAGCTGATCGAGTCGCGATTCCGCGACGACCTGGTCCGCGGTGTCGTGGCCACCGATGCGCTGATCGGCACCTTCGCCGACCTGCACGACCGGTCACTGATCCAGAACCGCTGCTTCCTCTACCACCTGATCGGCAACGGCACCGGCGAGTGGAAGGTGCCCGTGGGCGGGATGGGCGTGGTCACCGATGCCCTGACCGCGGCGGCGGCCGGCGCGGGCGCGGAGCTGCTCACCTCCGCCGGAGTCAGCTCGATCCGGACCGGCACGTCCGCGGACGACGGCGCGGAGGTCACCTGGCACGACGGCGTCGGCGAGCACCGGGTCAGGGCGCGCCACGTCGTCGCCAACGTCGCGCCGTGGGTGCTGCGGATCCTCCTGGGCGAGGCCGGGCCGGAGGACCCCGAGCTCCGGGAGACCAAGCCGAGCGGCTCCCAGCTCAAGATCAACCTGTTGCTGTCCCGGCTGCCCGCGCTGAGGAGCGGCGCCGATCCACGCACCGCATTCGCGGGCACGTTCCACGTCGGCGAGACGTACGCCGCACTCGGCACGGCGTACGCCGAGGCGGCCGGTGGCGAGCTGCCCACGACGCCACCGGGCGAGCTCTACTGCCATTCGCTGACCGACCCGTCGATCCTCGGCGAGCTCGGCGAGTCCGGCGCGCACACGCTCACCTACTTCGGCCTGCACATGCCAGAGGCGCTCTTCGCCCGCGACCGGGACCAGCGCAAGCTCGAGGCCGTCCGCCGGGCGATCCGGGCCATCGACGCGCACCTGGTCGAGCCGCTGCTGGACTGCGTCCTCCTCGACGGCGACGGCTCGCCCTGCATCGAGGCGAAGATCCCCCAGGACGTCGAGGAGGACCTGGCCATGCCCGGCGGTCACATCTTCCACGGCGACCTGGCCTGGCCGTGGGCATCCAACCGCGAGGCACTGGACACACCGGCCCAGCAGTGGGGCGTCGCCACCGAGTATCCCGCGGTTCTGCTGGGCGGCTCGGGCGCCCGTCGCGGCGGCGCCGTCAGCGGCATCGGCGGCCACAACGCCGCGCAGGCGATCCTCGCCTCCCGGTAGGCCCCACGGTGAGCCCCCGGGGCTCTCCCGATTTCGGATTGCCCCCGCCGCGCTGCTAGAGTTCCTCTCGCTTCACGCGCCAGTAGCTCAATTGGCAGAGCAGCTGACTCTTAATCAGCGGGTTCGGGGTTCGAGTCCCTGCTGGCGTACCACTGTCGTGACAGACAACCCCCTAAGGTGTGCCCATGCCTGGCATGGTCGACCGGATGGACGCGTTCCAGCGCCGTCATCCGGTGCTCGGGTTCCCGCTGGCCGTGCTCTACAAGTTCTTCGACGACCAGGGCCCCTACCTGGCGGCGATCATGACCT
>CAZTHV010000442.1:0-2489 GCA_964613165.1 uncultured Marmoricola sp. | reverse complement strand
CATCCGCAAGCTCCTCGGGGTCCTCTCCAGCCTGGTCGACAAGGGCAACAGCGTCCTGGTCATCGAGCACAACCTCGACGTGATCAAGACCGCCGACTGGGTCATCGACATGGGCCCCGAGGGCGGCAACCGCGGCGGCACCGTCGTCGCCACCGGCACGCCGGAGGAGATCGCCGACCACCCGGCCAGCTACACCGGCGAGTTCCTGCGGCCGCTGCTGCAGGGCTGAGTCACCGGCCGGCTCACGGCGGTGAGCCCGTGGTCAGGAGCAATGCACAGCCATTGCTCAGGTGCGAGCGGGGTCGGGCGATCTAGGCTCCCACCATGGGCGAGCACAGCATGAGCGAGCACGCGACCTCCAGGCGCACCGCGATCTATGGCGCGGCAGTGGTGGGCGTGGCCGTCCCGCTGCTCGCCGCCTGCGACGACGACACTGCGGACGTCACCGGGAGCGGCGGGCCCGGCGGCACGGCGAGCACTCCGGCGGACGCCGGCTCCGGTGGTGGCGGATCGTCCGGGGGCATCACGGTGAAGGCGTCCGACGTACCCGAGGGCGGTGGCACGATCCTCGAGCAGCAGAAGCTGGTGGTCACCCAGCCCGAGCCGGGCGAGTACAAGGCGTTCTCCGCGGTGTGCACCCATCAGCAGTGCCTGGTCGCCCAGGTCAAGGACGGCGAGATCCTCTGCCCCTGCCACTTCAGCAGGTTCTCCATCGATGACGGCTCGGTCGTCGACGGCCCCGCCCCCACGTCGCTCGCGGAGCGGACCGTCACCGTCAACGGCGACGAGCTCTCGATCGCCTGAGTGGAGCCGGTCGCCGTTGACCGTCGCCCTCCCTCGTGGAATGTCCCCTCCTCGAAGAATGTCGTAGTGCCCTCGTAGGCTCGTGCCGTGGCTGATCCGAGGACCTACCGGCCGGAGTCGGGATCGATCCCGACCCGCCCCGGCGTCTACCGGTTCCGCGACCCCGACGGCCGGGTGGTGTACGTCGGCAAGGCGAAGAGCCTGCGCGCTCGGCTCTCCTCCTACTTCCAGGACATCACCCAGCTGCACCCACGCACGGCGACGATGGTCACCACGGCGGCGAGCGTGGAGTGGACCGTGGTCGCCACCGAGGTGGAGGCGCTGCAGCTGGAGTACTCCTGGATCAAGGAGTTCGACCCGCGCTTCAACGTGAAGTACCGCGACGACAAGTCCTACCCGTGGCTGGCGGTCACCCTCAACGAGGAGTTCCCGCGGGTCATGGTCGGTCGCGGCGCCAAGAAGAAGGGCGTGCGCTACTTCGGGCCGTACTCCCACGCCTGGGCGATCCGGGACACCGTCGACACGCTGCTGCGGGTCTTCCCGATGCGCTCGTGCAGCAATGGCGTCTTCCGCCGCTCCGCGCAGATCGGCCGGCCGTGCCTGCTCGGCTACATCGACAAGTGCTCCGCCCCGTGCGTGGGCCGGGTCGACGCCGAGCAGCACCGGCGGATCGCCGAGGACCTCTGCGACTTCATGGGCGGGCGGACCGACGCCTTCCTGAAGCGGGTCGAGCGGGAGATGTACGCCGCGTCGCAGGCCCAGGAGTACGAGCGCGCCGCGAGGCTGCGCGACGACCTCGGCGCCATGCAGAAGGCCCTGGAGCGGCAGTCGGTGGTCTTCGGCGACGGCACCGACGCCGACGTGATCGCCATCGCGGAGGACCCGCTGGAGGTCGCCGTCCAGGTCTTCCACGTCCGCTCCGGCCGCATCCGCGGTCAGCGTGGCTGGGTGGCCGACCGGGTGGCCGATCTGGACACCGCCGGGCTCGTCGGGGAGTTCCTGCTGCAGCTGTACGCCGGGGAGGAGGCCGAGGCGATCCCGCGCGAGGTGCTCGTGCCCGAGCTGCCCGAGGACGCCCAGACCTACCAGCAGCTGCTCTCCGAGGCCCGCGGCACCCAGGTCCGCATAAGGGTGCCGCGGCGTGGCGACAAGCGGGCGCTGCAGGAGACCGTCGCCCAGAACGCCGCACAGTCGCTGGCCCTGCACAAGACCCGGCGCGCCAGCGACCTGACCGCCCGCAACCAGGCGCTGGAGGAGATCCAGCAGGCGCTGGACCTCTCCACCGCGCCGCTGCGCATCGAGTGCTTCGACATCTCCAACCTGCAGGGGACCGAGGTGGTCGCCTCGATGGTGGTCTTCGAGGACGGGCTGGCCCGCAAGAGCGAGTACCGCCGCTTCGTCATCCGCGGAGTCGAGGGACAGAATGACGTGGCGTCGATGCACGAGGTGATCACCCGTCGCTTCCGCAGGCTGCTGGACGAGCGGATCGAGCGCCCCGAGATCACCAGCGGTGAGGTGGAGGCCGACAGCGGCCCGATGCTGATCGACCCCGAGACCGGCAAGCCACGCAAGTTCGCCTACGCCCCGGGGCTGGTCGTCGTCGACGGGGGGCCGCCGCAGGTCGCCGCCGCGCAGCGGGCGCTGGACGAGCTCGGCATCGACGACATCCCGGTCTGCGGTCTGGC
>CAZTHV010000441.1:0-2490 GCA_964613165.1 uncultured Marmoricola sp. | reverse complement strand
GTCCTCCATCGCCAGGTAGAGCATCTCCTCGGCGGGCCGCGACATCCGGTGGATCTCGTCGACGAAGAGCACGTCGCCCTCGTTGAGGCCGGAGAGGATCGCGGCCAGATCTCCGGCGTGGGTGATCGCGGGGCCGCTGGTGAGCCGCAGCGGCGCCGACATCTCGGCCGCGATGATCATCGCCAGCGTGGTCTTGCCCAGCCCCGGGGGGCCCGAGAGCAGCACGTGGTCAGGAGTGCGCTGGCGTGCCCGAGCGGCCTCGAGGACCAGCCCCAGCTGCTCGCGGACTCGCTCCTGGCCGATCACCTCGGCCAGGGAGCGGGGGCGCAGTGCGGCCTCGACGACTCGCTCGTCGGCGTCGGCCAGCGGGTCGGTCACGCCCCCCGCCTGTCGATCGGCGGCCTGTCGATCGGCGGTACGGCGCTCCAGGTGCGCCAGCTCGTCGGCATCGAGCCGGTCGTCGTGGGACATCTCAGGTCCTGCTCATCGGCTCGGGGCTCATCGGCTCAGCGTCCGCAGGGCCGCGCGCAGCAGCTGGGCGACGTCGGGCGGGTCCATCGTCGAGGCCTCGTCCGCCACCGCGGCGACGGCGCGGTCGGCCTCCTTGCCGCCCCACCCGAGCCCGACCAGTCCGGCATGCACCTGGCCACGCCAGTCGGCCTGCCCGGAGGACGCCGGCCTCGGCCGGCCGCCTCCGGAGACGGGCGCGTCGCCGATGCGGTCGCGCAGCTCGAGGATGATCCGCTGGGCGCCCTTCTGGCCGATGCCGGGCACGGCCGTCAGCGCCTTGACGTCCTCATTCGCCACCGCGCGACGGATGGCATCCGGAGTCAGGACGGCCAGCATCGCCTGGGCGAGCTTGGGCCCCACGCCACTGGCCGTCTGCACCAGCTCGAAGGTCTGCCGCTCGTCCTCGTCGGCGAAGCCGAAGAGAGTCATCGAGTCCTCGCGGACGATCATGCTGGTCGGCAGCCGGGCCTCGGCGCCGATGCGAAGGTCGGCGAGGGTGCCGGGCGTGCACTGCAGCTCCACGCCCAGGCCACCCACCTCGATCACCGCCGAGGTCAGGCCGAGCGCCGCGACCGGGCCCCGGACGAAGGCGATCACGAGCCGCTCTTCGCGCCGCTCGCCACCGGGCGGCCTCGTGGTGGACGGCCTCGCGGCGGTCGGCCGAGAGCCGCGCGCTCCACCGCGGCCTGCAGCCGGTTGGTCGAAGCGCCGCGCCAGAGATGGCAGATCGCCAGCGCCAGGGCGTCCGCCGCGTCGGCAGGCCGCGGCGCCTCGCCGAGGCGAAGCAGCCGGCTGACCATCGCGCCGACCTGAGCCTTGTCGGCGCGGCCGCTGCCCGTCACCGCCGCCTTGACCTCGCTCGGGGTGTGCATGGCGACCGGGATGCCCCGCGTCGCCGCCGCCACGAGGGCGAGCCCGCTGACTTGGGCGGTGCCCATCACCGTGGTGACGTTGGCCTGGGAGAAGACTCGTTCGACCGCGATCGCGTCGGGCGAGGTGGAGTCGATCCAGTCGTCGATGCCGGAGGCAATGCGCAGCAGCCGCTCCTCGATCGGCAGGTCCGTGCCCGTCCGGACCACGCCGACGTCGACGAGCGTCAGCGGCCGGCCGACAGATCCGTCGATGACGCCGATCCCACAACGGGTCAGTCCCGGGTCGATCCCGAGCACACGCATGCGCATCCCTCCGGTTCGGTGCGAACGTATGTTCGGACCCTAGTCGGACTGCCGGCCGGTTCCGGCCCGACGCGCCGAGGCGTCCGTCAGGCGTCCAGCGACTCCAGGATCTCGTCGGAGATGTCGAAGTTGGCGAAGACGTTCTGGACGTCGTCGAGATCCTCCAGCGCCTCGATCAGCCGGAGCACCTTGCCGGCGCCGTCCCGGTCGAGGTCGACCTGCATCGACGGGACGAACGACGCATCGGCGGAGTCGTAGTCCAGCCCGGAGCTCTGCAGCGCCGTGCGGACGGCCACCAGGTCCGTCGCCTCGCTGACCACCTCGAAGGCCTCGCCGAGGTCGTTGACCTCCTCGGCGCCGGCGTCCAGCGTCGCCTCCAGCACGTCGTCCTCGGAGACCGCCTTCGCCTCCTGCTGCTGCGGGACGATCACCACGCCCTTGCGGTGGAAGAGGTAGGCCACCGAGCCCGGGTCCGCGAGCGAGCCGCCGTTGCGGGTCATCGCGGTGCGGACCTCCATCGCGGCGCGGTTCCTGTTGTCGGTCAGGCACTCGATCAGCATCGCCACGCCGCCGGGGCCGTAGCCCTCGTACATGATCGTGCTGTACTCGGCGCCGCCCGCCTCGGCCCCCGAGCCGCGCTTGACCGCGCGGTCGATGTTGTCGTTGGGGACCGAGGACTTCTTCGCCTTCTGGATGGCGTCGTACAGCGTCGGGTTGCCAGCCGGGTCTCCCCCGCCCATCCGGGCGGCGACCTCGATGTTCTTGATCAGCTTGGCGAACATCTTGCCGCGCTTGGCGTCGATGA
>CAZTHV010000440.1:2165-2490 GCA_964613165.1 uncultured Marmoricola sp. | reverse complement strand
TGTGCAGCGACTGGTACATGTTGAACTTCGGCATCGCCACGAAGTCCTTGAACCGGCCCGGGATCGGGTTCCATCGGTTGTGCAGCACGCCGAGAACGCCGTAGCAGTCCTGGTCGTTGTCCACCAGGATCCGGATGCCCACCAGGTCGTAGATGTCGGAGAAGTCGCGCCCGCCGTGGATCATCTTCTGGTAGATCGAGTAGTAGTGCTTCGGGCGGCCGGTCACCCGGGACTTGATCTTGGCGGCCTTGAGATCGGCCTCCACGACGGCGATCACCTGGCGCATGAACTGGTCGCGCGAGGGCGACCGCTCGGCGACCATCCG
>CAZTHV010000440.1:0-2155 GCA_964613165.1 uncultured Marmoricola sp. | reverse complement strand
CCACTTGATCGCGTGGATGCCGAGCCGGTGGGCCAGCGGCGCGTAGATCTCCAGCGTCTCCCGGGACTTGCGCTCCTGGGTCTCGGCCTTGACGTAGCGCAGCGTGCGCATGTTGTGCAGCCGGTCCGCCAGCTTGATGACCAGCACCCGGATGTCGCGGCTCATCGCCACGATCATCTTGCGGATGGTCTCGGTCTGGGCGGAGTCGCCGTACTTGACCTTGTCCAGCTTGGTCACGCCGTCGACCAGGAGCGCGACCTCCTCGCCGAAGTCCGCCCGGAGCTGGTCCAGGGGGTACGGCGTGTCCTCCACCGTGTCGTGCAGCAGCGCCGCCACCAGGGTCGGCTCGGTCATGCCGATGTCGGCCAGGATCGTGGTCACGGCCAGCGGGTGGGTGATGTACGGGTCACCGCTCTTGCGCAGCTGGCCCCGATGCATCTGCTCGGCGACGGTGTAGGCGCGCTCGAGGAGTCCCAGGTCGGCCTTGGGGTGGTTGGCCCGGACCGCGCGGAAGAGCGGCTCCAGCTCGGGGTTGCCCACCTGGCGGCTGGTGCCGATGCGGGCGAGACGGGCCCGCATCCCGCGTCCCGGGGGCAGGCCGGCGGCCGGGGTGCTCCCCGCCGCGATCTGCTCCTCCGTCATTCACCCAGTCTAGTGGTGGGCGGTGGTGCGGCTCAGACGGTTCGCAGGGCGATGACGGGGGTGTCCCCCAGGGCCTGCCGGCCGTTGAGGAAGGCGAGCTCCATCAGGGCAGCGAAGGCGTGCACCTTGCCGCCGCCCAGGCCGACGAGCTCCTTGGTCGCGGCGGCGGTCCCGCCGGTGGCCAGCACGTCGTCGACGAGCAGCACCCGGTCTCCCGGCGAGAGCGCGTCGGTGTGCATCTGCAGTGTCGCCTCGCCGTACTCCAGCTGGTAGCCGACCGAGTACGTCGACCAGGGCAGCTTGCCGGGCTTGCGGACCGGGACGAACCCGACGCGCAGTGCGAGGGCGACCGGCGCGGCCAGGATGAAGCCGCGGGCCTCCATGCCGATCACCTTGTCGACCACGACCCGGCCGTCAGCGTCCCGTCCGGCGGCGGCGAGCCCGGCGATCACCGCGGTGAACATCTCGTGGTCGTCCAGCAGCGGTGTGATGTCCTTGAACATCACACCCGGCTCCGGGAAGTCGGCCACGTCCCGGAGGTACCGGTCGATCCGCTCCCCCAGGCCGGCGGGAGGCTGGGCACCCACGCCGGTGTCCACCCCCGGGCTCACTTCCCGCGCTTGGAGCGCGGCTGGCGCGAGGGCTGGTTGCGCTTGGCGGAGCCGGACGGGGCGACCGGCGCCTTGGGCACGGGAACCACCCGGCCGGAACCGGAGGCCTGCGGGCCGCCCGCCGGGGCGCGGAACGGCGCGCGAGGAGCGTCCTCGTCATCGTCCTCGACCTCGAAGTCCTCCTCCAGGCCGTCGGCGTCGGGGGCGAACCCGACGCGCTCACGCGCCGGCATGTCCTCGGAGAAGACCGGCACGTCGGCGTACCGGTCGGCACCTCGCCTGGCGCGGGCCTTGGCCCTGCGGTCGCCCTCCTGGATATCCTTCTCCGTCGACTTCAGGTGCACCAGCAGTCGAGGCGCGACGAAGACCGAGGAGAACAGGCCGACGGCCATGCCGACGAACTGGGCCAGCGCCAGGTCCTGCAGCGAGCTCCCGCCCAGCTGAATCGCCGAGACGTAGAGGATCGCTCCGATCGGGATCAGGGCGATGATCGAGGTGTTGATCGAGCGCACCAGAGTCTGGTTGACCGCGAGGTTGGCCGCCTCGGCGTAGGACTGGTTGCGGTTGCGCAGTTCGTGGGTGTTCTCCCGCACCTTGTCGAAGACCACCACCTTGTCGTACAGCGAGAAGCCAAGGATCGCCAGGAGGCCGGTCACGGCGGCGGGTGTCACCGGGAAGCCGGACAGCGAGTAGACCCCGATGGTGATCGCGATGTCGTGACACAGCGTGGCCACCGCCGACATCGACATCTTCCACTCCCGGAAGTAGCCCCAGATGAAGAGCACGACCAGGATCAGGAACACCACGACCCCGGTGCCGGCCTTCTGAGCGACCTCGTGACCCCAGCTGGCGCCGATGGCGTCCTCGGAGATGTCACCCTCGGCGGCCCCGACGGTCGTCTG
>CAZTHV010000439.1:0-2491 GCA_964613165.1 uncultured Marmoricola sp. | reverse complement strand
CTTGAAAAAGAAGATAAAGTGGGTGATAACAAGCTCATCTTTGCCAACAAAACAAAGGCAGACATTATCCTCGAAGACCAATTTCGTCAACTCCTGGGTGACAATTTCATCAATATACTATCTGACGAAAAAATCGCAAATTATAAACACGGTTTTATTTCGGCAGAACTGATAAAACAAAATATAAACGAACATTCCCAATATTTCTATCTCTGTGGACCTGAACCAATGATGCAGGTAGTAGAAAAGCATTTATCATCTCTGGGTATTGCGGATAGTTTTATCATAAAGGAAGCGTTTTAATGTAGTTAAAGCAGCAACAGAATAATAAACCATCATAATGTTAACATCAGCAACAAAACCCTGTTAATTATTTAAGATATGCACTTGCAGCCTAATCACACAATGGTGCAAACTTATTTTTTGGTTTTTGTAACCTAAGCAAAAGTGACTTACTCTAACTATCTAAAGACTTTGAAAAGAAGTTGCACATTACTTACAAACGTTTAAATAAATTAATATCATGAGATCAAGATTGACACTTTTGGGAATGGCTTCACTTATAGTCATTTCTCTGTCTAACTGTAAAAAAACGGATAACGATCATCGCCAGGATGCAGGTGAAGGCGACTTGAGTTTACCTGCATTAGACCCTGCATTGGTTAATCAGGGAAAGGACATATTTCGCTATGAAACTTTTGGTGACGAAACTACCTGGACAGATGTTTTAAAAATGAACCAGATAATTGAAGCAGCCGTAGACCCTACAACTGCTTTGAGTGTTGGTTTAAAGGTAGATGCATCTGCATTACCCGCTGCGGTTGTTACAGGTGTTCAAAACGGTTCAATAAGTTTAACCGATCCTCAAACCACACTTGCTTTGCTTCAACTGAATGCGGTAGTAGGTGTTAAAGGTCAGGTGAGTATAACAACTGAAGGAACTTTAAAGTTAGATCGTGTGGGTATTACTTGCGCTTTATGTCACTCTACTGTTGACAATTCATTTGCTCCGGGTATTGGAAATCGTTTGGATGGTTATCCCAACAGAGATTTAGACCCTGGCTTTATTATTTCTTTATCACCATCACTGAGCGCTACTCAAAAGGCTGTTTATGCGTCATGGGGTAAAGGTAAATATGACCCAAGGTTTAATCATGATGGGCTGAATAACCCTGTGGTAATACCGCCTGCTTTTGGGTTATATGGTTTGCCTAAAGCCATCTTTACCGGAGATGGTGATGTTCAACATGAATCAGTTGGGCCTGTTGCCTATTGGAACCGTTATGTTGCAGTAACCCAGATGGGTGGCCATGGAAAATTCAACGATACTCGTATTAGTTTCAATGTAGATAATACCGGCGGCGGGGCTGATTTGGTAACAGATAAACTGCCTGCATTACAAGCTTATCAATTTTCACTTGCCGCTCCGCAGGCGCCGGCAGGTTCATTTGACGCTACTGCGGCGGCAAGAGGGAAAATTTTGTTTAACAACAAGGCCCAGTGTGCTACTTGTCATTCAGGCCCCAAATTTACTGACGTTACGAATGGAGGAATACTTCATCCCCAAAGTGCTTCTGTAGCCACCGATAAAGATTATGTGAACCGCTCAGCTACAAAACAATGGAGAGTTACACCGCTTAAAGGGATATGGCAACATGCTCCCTACTTCCACGATGGTTCAGCCGCAACTTTAGCAGCAGTTGTAGAAAAATATAATACATCGAAAAACCTGGGCCTGACCAGCCAGGAAAAAACTGACCTTACTGAATATTTAAAATCACTTTAATGGTGGAGAGGTGTCTTGTATCTCCTGGGAGTTTAAAGACTCCCGGGAGATTTTTTTTAAACCCACCTGAATTAGATAGCAGCATGAGAAGACTATCAAATATTTTGCAGGAATGGTGTATTTGCATGGACAAACAAAATAAATAATGACTCGGATAGAAAGATTCTTTTTCTCTACGAAAACAATGACTGTATTGTTATTCATTTTTGCCGGCTCTATGGCAGTAGCCACTTTCGTAGAAAATGACTATGATACGCCAACAGCAAAAATGCTGATTTATAATGCCAAATGGTTTGAGATACTAATGCTGTGGGTCATCATTATTTTTATCTTCAACATTAAAATCTATCAATTAACAAAAAGAGAAAAATGGCCCATTCTGATTTTTCACATTGCATTCATTCTAATATTCTTAGGTGGCGCAATAACACGCTATTGGGCTTTTGAGGGGCAAATGCCTATAAAAGAAGGCGAGACCTCTAATGAAATCATTAGCGACCTTACATACATCAAAGTAAATATTAATGATGGCGTAAAATCTATTACTTATGATCAGCATCCTTATACGATGTCGTACTTTAATGAAAAAAATACAAGATGGCCATTTAAAAGAAATTTTAAAGAAAGATATGAGTTTGATAATAAAATAGTCAAAATAAAATCTCTTGACTATATCCCACTTGCTAAAGATTCTATACAAAAAAC
>CAZTHV010000438.1:0-2501 GCA_964613165.1 uncultured Marmoricola sp. | reverse complement strand
GAGCTGGCCGGCCGCGACCGCGAGCTGGAGCAGTTCGGCGTCACCCTGGAGCGGGTCGCGGCGGGCCGGCCGGACCGGAGCATGGTGTTGCACGGGCTGCGCGGCGTCGGCAAGACGGTGCTGCTCAACGCGCTGCGCGGGCTGGCGGTGCAGCGGGTCTGGGGGACCGGCAAGGTCGAGGCCCGACCGGACCGCTCGGTGCGGCTGCCCCTCGCCCAGGCCGTCCACGCCGCGATCCGCGAGGTCGCGCACCGGCACCGCGATCCCGACCGGGTCGAGGAGGTGGCCGCGGTGCTCAAGGCGTTCGCCCTGCGCACCGAGCAGCCCGACCGCAAGGCCGCGCGGGGGCCGAGCCGCTGGCAGCCGCCGATCGACGTCGTCGCGGCCAGGGGTCGCGGCGACTCCGGCGACCTTGAGCTGGACCTGATCGAGCTCTTCGGCGACGTCGCCGGCCTGGCCCGCGACCTCAACGTCGGCATCGCGCTCTTCGTCGACGAGATGCAGGACATCGCCGCGCCCGAGCTGGCCGCGCTGTGCGGGGCCTGCCACGAGATCAGCCAGCAGGGAGCACCGCTGCTCATCGTCGGCGCCGGGCTGCCGCATCTGCCGGCGGCGCTGGCCGCCTCGAAGTCGTACGCCGAACGGCTCTTCCGCTACGTCGCCGTCGACCGGCTTCCCCGCGAGATGGCCGAGCGGGCCTGGACGCTCCCGGCCGAGGAGGAGGGCGCGGCGTACGACGCCAAGGCGCTCGACGAGCTCTACCGGCTCACCGACGGCTACCCCTACTTCGTGCAGGCCTACGGCAAGGTGACCTGGGACGTGGCGCTGGGCTCGCCGATCACCTGGGCCGACGTCGTCGCCGCCGCGCCGGAGGCCGAGGCCGAGCTGGCGGCCGGCTTCTTCGGAACCCGCTACGAGCGGGCCACGCCGGCCGAGCGCGACTACATGCTGGCGATGGCCGACCTGGGGAAGGACGGCGTGGAGGGCCCGGTCGGCACCGCCGCGGTCGCCGAGCGCGTGGGCCGCAAGGCGCAGTCGCTCAGCCCGGCGCGCGACGGGCTGATCAAGAAGGGGCTGATCTACTCCGGCGAGCGCGGCACCGTGGCGTTCACCGTGCCGCACTTCGGCCGCTACCTGCGGCACCAGCGGTAGCCGCGGGACAGCATCCGAGACGGGCTCGTGGGCTCGGAGCGGATGGCCTCCGGCGGGTCGCGGACGGGAGGCGATGTCCTCTGTCACGATCTCGGCATGGGTGAGGGCAGACCTCAGGTAGTCGCGCACCGGGGAGCCAGCGACTCCCAGGCCGAGCACACCCTGGCGGCGTACGTCGCCGCGCTGGAGCAGGGCGCCGAGGCGCTGGAGTGCGACGTCCGGCTCACCGCCGACGGGCACCTGGTCTGCGTCCACGACCGCGATCTGGCCCGGGTCGGGCAGCGCAAGCGCGACGTGGTCTCCCGGATGGAGCTGGCCGAGCTGGAGTCGCTGGACGTGGCCAGCTGGAAGCATCCCTGGGCCGAGCTCGACGACGAGGCGCCGGACACCGACCCCGAGCACGCGCGGGTGCTGACCCTGCGCCGGCTGCTGGAGACGGTCGCCGACTACGACCGCAAGGTGGAGCTGGCGATCGAGACCAAGCACCCCACCCGGTACGCCGGCCTGGTCGAGCGCCGCCTCGTCGACACCCTGCGCCGGTTCGGCTGGGCCGGCAGTGGATCGCCGGTCAGAGTGATGAGCTTCTCCTGGGTGGCCCTGCGCCGGGTGCGCCGGATCGCCCCGGGACTCGACCTGGTCTTCCTGATGGACGCCCCCACCGAATGGGCCCGCTCGCGGCCGATCGCCGAGCCCGACTGGATCGCTGGGCCGGGGATCAAGCTGCTGCGCAAGCACCCCGAGCTGATCCGCAAGATCGTCTCGGGCGGCACCAGGATGCACGTGTGGACGGTGAACACTCCGGCCGACATCGACCTCTGTCTGGAGCTCGGCGCCTCCGCGATCATCTCCGACCGGCCGGGGGAGACACTGGCCTATCTCAGCCATCGTGAAGGGCCGATGGTTTGAGTGGCGGAGGAACGGGAATCCTGCCGCCGGAGGGGCGTCAGGCCGGTGGCGCGGCGACAACCCCCGACGACGGAGGATCGATGGGCACAGGCGGTCTCACGCTGCCCCAGGCATGTCCGGAAGAGGCAGCCTTGGCGCAGCGGATCAGCGTCCCCTTCGCCGCCCGGAGCGTGATCGTCGTGCGCGAGCGGGTGACCGCCTGGCTGCGTGGCCTCGGCTGCCCTCCCGAGCCGGTCGAGGACGTGCGCCTGGTGGTCAGCGAGCTGGTCGGCAACGCCGTACGCCACGGCGCGGGACTGTCCGGGCGCATGCTGGAGGTCAGCTGGCTGCTGCAGGACGACCATCCCACCTCAGTGGTCCTCTGTGTCGCCGACGGAGGCGGTGGTCTTCCGGAGCACCCCGTGCTCGGCTACGTCCCGGCCGACGCCACCGCCGGGCGTGGC
>CAZTHV010000437.1:0-2520 GCA_964613165.1 uncultured Marmoricola sp. | reverse complement strand
CTCCTACGGCCTCGGCGACCTGGCTCATCGCAGCGTGCACACGCTCTCCGGGGGACAGCGTCAGCTGCTCGCACTGGCGGGGGTTCTGGCGACCGGTCCGCGGATCCTCGTCGCCGACGAGCCGACCACCCTGCTCGACCTGGCCAACAGCCACCACATCGCCGGCCTGCTGTTCGGCCTGGAGCAACAGCTGATCCTGGCGACGCACGACCTGGAGCTGGCCGGACGCTGCGACCGCGCGCTGCTGTTGATCGGCGGCGAGGTCGTCGCCGACGGCGATCCGGTCGATGTCGTGGCCGACTACCGAGACCGGGTCGTCATCGGCACCGCGCCGGGCTCCGGGAAGGAGCCTCGATGAAGGTCGACCTGCTGGGGCTCTACCAGCCCGGCACATCGCTGGTGCACCGGGCTTCCCCCGGCGGCAAGCTGATCACCCTGGCCCTCATCAGCCTCGCCACCGTGGCACTCCGCTCGGTCCTCACCAGTGCGGTCACCCTCGCCCTGGCCTTGCTGCTGCTCGTGCTCGCCCGAGCACGGCCGCTGCGGGTGCTGCACGGCATGCGCGGTCTCCTCCTCGTGCTGGCGATCCTGGCGGCCTACCAGTCCTGGCAGCGCGGACCCGGACACGCCTTCACTGTCGTGGGCGCCCTGGTCGGACTCGTCCTCCTTGCCAGCGTGCTCACCGTCACCACGCCTGTCGACGACATGCTCGACTCGATCGTCCGGGCACTCGGCCCGCTGCGCCGGCTCGGCGTCGACCCGGAGCAGATCGCCCTGGCCTTCTCCCTGATGATCCGAGGCATTCCACTGACCTACGAGATCGCCGGGCAGACCCGTCAGGCCGCACTCGCCCGCGGACTCGACCGCGATCCACGCGCCCTGCTCACCCCGCTGGTGATCCGCGTGATCGCCCATGCCAGGTCGACCGGTGAGGCCTTGCACGCCCGCGGCATCACCGACTGATCGGGCGTTCGGCCTTCGTGACAGCCAGAACCTCTACCGGCGTCTAGCGGCCGGCGCGGAGGGCGGCGCGGATCATCGGCGCCTGCAGCGGCAGCCGGGCGAGGGCGGCGGCCTTGAGCGCGGCATTGCCGCCGCGCACGGAGTCGGCGGCCATCTTGACGTTGCCGGGGAAGACGCCCGCCAGCAGCGCCGCGCTCGCCAGCCCGGCCACGCGCCTGGTCCGCGGGATCATCAGCCCGGCCGCGCAGAGCAGCTCGGCCACCCCGGAGCCGACGATGACCTCGCGATGCGCCGGCACCCACGAGCGGCTGATGCCCTCGTGGGTGCCGGCACCCACGAGGGCATCAGCCGCTCGAAGACCTCCGGCTTGACCAGGTGCACGGTGCCGGAGACCAGAAAGGCCCCCACCACGATCTTCGCGTCGGTGCGCAACGGAGCGGTCATGCCTCGAATCTAGAACATGATCGTGGAGAAGGTGGCGGTCTGCTCGAAGCCGACCCGCGCATAGGCGGCCCGCGCGGGGAGGTTGTGCGCGTTCACGTAGAGCGAGACGGTCGGGGAGATCTCAGCAAGGGCGTGGCGCACCACCGCGGACACGCCACGCGCGCACAGCCCCTCGCCACGGCGGGACGGGTCGACGTAGACGCCCTGGATCTGACAGGCCCACGGGGAGGCGCAGGCGATCTCGGCCTTGAAGACGACCCGGCCGTCCTCGACGCGGGAGAACGACCAGCCGCGGCTGATCAGCTGTGCCACCCGGGCGCGATACAGGCCCCCGCTGTCGTCCTCCGGGGAGACGCCCACCTCCTCGGTGTACATCGCCACGCAGGCCGGATAGAGCAGGTCCAGATCCCCCGGCTCGGTACGACGCACGTACGGATCCGGCTCTACCTCCGGCTCCCGGTCGATCGCCAGGTGCGGCTGGTCCCATCGGTACTCCCGCGGCCGGTCCCAGACCGGCTCCAGCCGCGACCAGAGCGACTCCACGGCCGGACGCGGACCGACGATCGTGGTGCTGCGGCGCCCGGCCCGCGCGGCCAGCTCGGCGAAGGCCCGGGAGGCGGCAGCGGTGGCCATCGCCGGGACCAGGTTGGCGGCCACGTGACACATCGACACCAGCGATCCGTCCTCGACGTACCCCCACATCTCACCGCCCAGCCAGCGCGGGTCGAGCTGGGTGATGCGGCTGCGGTAGTCGGCGAAGACGTTGACCACCGGGTCATGGCTGAGCAGCTCCACCGCCTCGGGGAGGTCGGCCGGACCGAGCACGCGCACGCCGGAGGCACCGTCGCGCTGGCCGTCGGTCGGCTGGTCCTCCGACCTGCTCGGGGATGAGAGCACGGTGGGAGCCTACGGCAGACGCGGTGACCGGCAGTGGGCCGTCAGGAGACGCTGACCTCCGCGGAGGCGCCCTCGACCGGCTCCATCTCCTCGGCCAGTCGCATGGCCTCCTCGATCAGCGTCTCGACGATCTGCGACTCCGGCACGGTCTTGATCACCTGGCCCTTGACGAAGATCTGGCCCTTGCCGTTGCCGGACGCGACACCGAGGTCGGCC
>CAZTHV010000436.1:0-2556 GCA_964613165.1 uncultured Marmoricola sp. | reverse complement strand
GCAGTTCAAGGCCCACCTCGGCCAGAGCGTGCTCTTCCCCAAGCGCCTCGGCGTTCCCGACGAGCTCGCCTCGATGGTGGTCGAGTGTGTCACCAACGACTACATGAACGGCGAGACGATCCGCGTCGACGGCGGTATCCGGATGCCGCCGAAGTGATCCGTTCCGGGACCTGATCACGACGGGGCAGAGCATGGACACAGCTGCCGCGATGGAACAGGCTGCTGTGCAATGTCTGTGAGAGAGACTGGCGATGACGCGAGCTCGGCGCATGGCCCGGTTGGTGGCTCTGGCTCTGGTTCTCGGCTGTTGCGCGGTCGTCGGCGCGACCCAGCCCGCATCGGCACGACCGGCGGTGACCGAGTTCCGCGGCTCCTTCGTCTGCGGCCGGGACGGGCGGCCGCTGGCCGGCGCTCGGGTCGAGATATGGACGCAGTGGAAGACCGGCCTGCCCAAGCTGTGGCCCAACGCCAAGCAGATCGGCGCCACGCGAGCCGATGCCAACGGAGGCTGGTCGTGGTGCTGAAGGCCCCCGCGCTGGTCCGCAGCGGCCCGTCGCGCGCCGGGATCCGGCCGGTGCTCGTCGACGTGGACAGGCGAGCGGTCAGCAGGCTCAGCCTGGACTGCGAGAGCGATCCCAGGATCGCGTCGGACCCGCCGCCGTGGACGATGTCCTCCCACGGGGCGGAGCCGTTCGACGGCGTACTGGTGCCCGCAAAAGGCGGGGAGCCCGGTCACGGTCGTCTACGAGTACACCGACGCCGGGGTGCTTCGCCGCTACACCGGGTCGGCCACGACGAACGCGGCCGGACGCTTCAGCCACAGCCTCGTGCTGACCGGGCTCGCCCTGGAGGCGGGCATCAATCAGGCCTGGAGCATCCATGCCGAGTACGCGGGCGACGCGGCTCGGTCACCGGCGGTCTCGGGCACCTGCTACGCGTACTCGCACATCGACTGACCCGGTCCACGGCGCGGTCATCCGAACCGTGGCAGCCCGGACGACCGGCCCACGATTCCGATGAGGACCGCGGCGCGCCGTCCGCGGTGCTCTGCGCTCTCGGCGAAATCATTCGCCCCTGTCATGGGGCAGCGCCTAGGCTGGACCACGTATGACGAACGCATCAGAAGACTTCGACCTCGGTGACGCACTGGCCGCCACCGAGGACTGGGACGACGAGGACCGGGTGGATCCCGGCGGCTCCGATCCGGAGGGGGCCACCGGCGACAGCGCCGGCGCATGGGACCTCGCCGAGCGGCACGCGCTGCGCCGTGTCGCCGGCCTGTCCACCGAGCTCGAGGACATCACCGAGGTCGAGTACCGCCGGCTCCGCCTGGAGCGGGTCGTCCTCGTAGGTGTCTGGACCTCAGGCGCACTCGAGGACGCGGAGAACGCAATGGCCGAGCTGGCCCTGCTCGCCGAGACGGCCGGCTCGCAGGTGCTCGACAACGTCTACCAGCGGCGCGATCGCCCCGACCCGGCCACCTACATCGGCCGCGGCAAGGTCGACGGTGTGCGCGAGATCGTCCAGGCGACCGGCGCCGACACCGTCATCTGCGACGGAGAGCTGGCCCCCAGCCAGCTGCGCAACCTCGAGGACCGCATCGGGGTCAAGGTCGTCGATCGCACCGCGCTGATCCTGGACATCTTCGCCCAGCACGCCAAGTCCAAGGAGGGCCAGGCGCAGGTCGAGCTGGCCCAGCTCAACTACATGAAGCAACGGCTGCGCGGCTGGGGCGGCAGCCTCTCTCGTCAGGCCGGTGGCCGCGTCGGCGGCGCCGGTGGGACGGGCGGCGGGATCGGTGGCCGCGGCCCCGGTGAGACCAAGATCGAGACCGACCGGCGCCGGATCAACAACCGGATCGCCAAGCTGCGCCGTGAGTTGACGCACATGAGGACGATTCGCGACACCAAGCGCTCAGAGCGCCGCCGCAACGCCGTGCCCAGCGTGGCGATCGCCGGCTACACCAACGCCGGCAAGTCCTCGCTGCTCAACCGGATCACCGGCGCCGGCGTGCTGGTCGAGGACGCGCTCTTCGCGACGCTGGACCCGACCACGCGGCGTACCACGACCGCGGACGGCCGGATCTACACCCTCAGCGACACCGTCGGCTTCGTCCGGCACCTGCCCCATCAGCTGGTCGAGGCCTTCCGCAGCACCCTGGAGGAGGTCGCCGACGCCGACCTGATCGTGCACGTCGTGGACGGCTCCCACCCGGATCCCGAGGGCCAGCTCTCCGCGGTCCGCGAGGTGCTCGCCGAGATCGACGCGGCCGGCATCCCCGAGCTGGTGGTGATCAACAAGGCCGACGTGGCCGATCCGATGGTCCTGGCTCGGCTGCGCCAGCACGAGCCGCACTCCGTGGTCTGCTCGGCCCGCACCGGCGAAGGCCTCGACGACGTGCGCGTCGCCATCGAGGCCGACCTGCCGCGACCCGCGGTCGAGGTCGACGTGCTGGTGCCCTACGCGCGTGGCGATCTGGTCAGCCGGCTGCACGACCAGGGCGAGGTGGTCTCGGTGGAGCACACCGCCGAAGGCACCCGGGTCGCGGCCCGGGTC
>CAZTHV010000435.1:0-2562 GCA_964613165.1 uncultured Marmoricola sp. | reverse complement strand
GGTCGCCCGATGATGGCGACCCAACGTCGGCAAGTCGTCGCTGCTCAACAAGCTGGCGGGGGAGGACCGCGTCGTCGTCGACGACGTCTCCGGTACGACGGTCGACCCGGTCGACGAGCTGGTCGAGCTGGGCGGCCGGACCTGGCGGTTCATCGACACCGCCGGCATCCGCAAGCGGGTCAAGACCGCGTCCGGGCACGAGTACTACGCCTCGCTGCGCACCGCGACCGCGATGGAGCGGGCGGAGGTCGCGGTCCTGGTCATCGACGGGAGCCAGTCGATCTCCGAGCAGGACCTGCGGATCATCCAGACCGTCCGTGACTCCGGCCGGGCGCTGGTGATCGCGTTCAACAAGTGGGACCTGGTCGACGAGGAACGGCGCTACTACCTGGAGCGCGAGTACGAGCGCGAGCTGGTCCAGGTGCAGTGGGCGCCACGGATCAACCTCACCGCTCGCACCGGCTGGCACGTGGACCGGCTGGTCCCGGCGCTCGACGCGGCGCTGGCGGGCTGGGAGACGCGGGTCTCGACCGGCACGCTCAACGCCTTCCTCGGCCGGTTGGTCGCCGAGCACCCGCACCCGGTCCGCGGTGGGAGGCAGACCCGGATCCTCTTCGGCACGCAGGCGCAGACCGCGCCACCGACCTTCATCCTGTTCACCTCCGGCAAGCTGGACGCGTCCTACCAGCGCTACATCGAGCGCCGGCTGCGCGAGGAGTACGGCTTCGTCGGCAGCCCGATCGTCCTGCAGGTCCGGCCGCGGGAGAAGCGCAAGCGCTAGTGTCGTGCTTCTGCAGTCCTTTCACGGTTGGCGTCTTCAGGGTGTGTGCATCGCAAGGGGGCAAGGCGAAGGACTGCTGGGCGTACTTCGAGCGACGCCGACGCAGCGAGGTGCGTGCCATGGTGGCGTGAAGTGCCAAGGCATCTCAGGCGCACGGCACTAGGCCGGGTCCTGGTCGCCGTCGCGGCGGTACGCCCCGGGTGTGCGTCCGGTCCAGCGGCGGAACGCCCGGACGAAGCTGCTCGCATCGGCGTAGCCGAGCCGGTCGGCGATCTGGTCGATGGTCGCGGACGTGCCGCGCAGCAGCCGGACGCTCTCGGCGCGGCGTACCTCCTCGGTGAGGCTGGAGTACGTCACCCCGTGGCGGGACAGCTGTCGCTTCAGGGTCCTCGGCGAGACCGCCAGCGAGGCGGCCACGTCGGGCAGGCCGAGGCCGGGCGCCGAGCGGAGCAGCGCCCGGACCTGCTCGACCCGATCGCCGGTCAGCCCGAGCTCGGCCATCTCGATGCGGAAACGACGCTCCAGCAGGTGGGTCGTCAGCGGGTTGGCTGTGTCCGGTCGGCTGTCGAGGTAGCGGGCCGGGAAGCGCACCTGGTTGGCGCCCATGTCGAACCGGGCCGTGGGCAGCCGGTCGCGGTAGCGCGCGTAGTAGGTCGGCTCCGGGTAGTCGAACCAGAGCTCGACGTCGTCGACGGTCATCGCCCGGCCGCTGAGGATCGGCGCCATCCGGGCCAGGCCGACCAGGTAGAGGTCGAACATGCACTGCCGGACCGGACCGAGCCACGACGTGGCGGTGACCTCGACGGCCGCCCACGGGTCCTCGGCGACCAGGTGGATGGCCAGCATCGGCAGCTGCAGCTGGCCGAACTCCACCCCCCACTGCACCGCCGTCCGTACCGAGTCCACGCTCATCAGCGCCAGGCCGACCAGACCGTGGGAGGTCAGGCTGCTCTGCAGGCCGAGCTCGTAGCCCAGCGCCGGCTCGCCGCTCAGCTCCATGGCGTGGAAGAGCAGGCTCCCGGCCTGCAGCGGGGAGAGGCGCCCGTCGGTGCTCTCCAGGCGCTCGGCAGTGAGCCCCGCAGCGGTGAGCAGCTCGCTGCCCACGCCGAGTCCGTGGGCGACCTCCTGGATCAGCAGGCCGTACCCGGCCGGCACCAGCGGCCGGTCGAAGTGCGCTGGGTCCACCTGCGTATTCCTACCGGCGGTGGCACCAGATGACAATCAGTTCGGCCCGGCTTGTCCTGTTCCGACCGGCGCGCGGCGGTGCATCGTCGAGGCACACCCGACACAGGAGGACAGTATGGAAGCCAACCGTTCAACCCGCTCGCTCGACCGTCGAAGTCTGCTGAAGGTCGCCGGCGGCGCCACTGCACTGGGAGCGGCCAGCACGCTCGGTCTCGCCGGCAGGGCGAGTGCCGCCGGCAACGGCTTCGGGCTGACCATCACGGATCAGGCGGTCTTCGGCCGCCTGCAGTACTTCCGGTTCGCCACCGCGGAGATCGGCTGGCAGCCGGGCGTCAACGTGCTGCTTCCCGACGACTACGCCGCCAATCCCACCCGGCGCTATCCCGTGCTGTACCTGCTGCACGGCGGCCTCCAGGACTTCCGCAAGTTCCACATGGAGGACGACATCATCGGGCTCACCGCCGGCCGCAAGTTGATCGTGGTCATGCCAGACGGCGGCGGCGCCGGCTGGTACTGCAATCCCGTGGGCAGCTTCAGCGGACCACGCAACTGGGAGAGCTTCCACATGGACCAGCTGATCCCGTGGCTCGACGCCC